>DPKF01000051.1 GCA_003542655.1 Holosporales bacterium | reverse complement strand
TCGTTGAAGCAGGTAAAGACAACGACTGGGCTAGAAATTGCCAAATTCCCGATATTTTACTGGAGAAGCGTTACGATGTTTTACGGAATGGGAATATTATAATAGATGAAAAAAGATTGCCCCAACTAAAAGCTGGGGAACAATCACTATGGAGTTACGGTGCTACTTATAGCACGGATAGAAGTACGTGTCAAGTGCGCCATAGAAATTTTTCTGTTGATTTTATGAATGGTCTTCCCTTTGTTAAATTAGTAGAGAACCCTAATGAAGAGGCTTTGGGTGCTTATTTTATGCATGGAAAATTTAGTTTTTTTGTTGGAGGAAAAAATAATTTTATAAAAAAATATGCGTCTTTTTTTATGAAAGATGTTGTTCCTGGATTTATACATATTCATTGTAAGGAGGTTCAAAATGATGCTCAATAATTTTAGCGAGAAAGAAATTTTTGCACGTACTTTATATGGGGAGGCTAGAGGTGAGGTTTTTAAGTTTGGTGACGCTGCTTTAAAGGGCGTTGCCAGTATTATTATTAATCGTTTTAAGGAGCAAACATGGTATGGGAAAACAATTAAAGCAGTATGCCTTAAAAAATGGCAGTTTTCATGTTGGAATGAAAGTGATCCTAATTTATCTATTGTATTAGCACCTGAAATAAAATGCACTGTTTTTGATCTGTGTTTAGGGGTTGCAGATTTATTTTTGAAAAAAAATACGTCTATTTTAGATGTGACGAATGGTGCCAATCATTATCACCATCGCGCCATTTTTCCTTTGTGGACAGTGAAAAAACGTCCGACATGCCAAATTGGCAATCATATATTTTATAAATTATAGGAGATTATTATGACTTTTCCGTTATCATTAGCAGCACTTGGGTTAGTCGAATTTGCCCCAATGCTTGGAAAGTGGTTTGGTGGTGATCGCATTGAGACAATAGCATCACGTGTGACTGATATAGCAAAAACATTAACTGGAATTGATGATATACCCGGTATTATTTCACATTTGCGCGATAATCCTGAGAAGGCACGTACTTTTCAAAAAGAATTGTATGCGATGGAAACAGAGGTGGAATTGTCTTTAATTCATGATAGGCAAGAGGCTAGGAAGCGTGATGCTCAGTTATTGGCAGTAACCGGTAAAACGAATCGTCGAGCTGATATCATGGTGCTGAGTGCCGTTTTGGGTTTAGTTGTTTGTTTAGGATCTTTGTATCTTTTTTCAGGGGAGGCTTTTCCTGGAGAAGTCGTTGCAATTATTTCAACAATAGCCGGTATTTTTGGAGCATGTTTAAAGGATGCTTATTCTTTTGAGTTTGGTTCATCCAAAGGAAGCCGTCAAAAAGATGAAAATATGGCAGCCATTATAGATCAATTATAAAGAACAAGTCAAAGGCAAGATATTGCGTTATTTTTCTTGATTATAAATTGTGAGCTTCTTAAATTATTATTATTTTCTAAAATATAAGAAAAATAATAAAAACTCTTATTTCCTGAATGGTCTAGGTTGGAAAAATTTGTTATAATTTTAAATTGTTGGTGTAAATTTTAATAATTTGTTTATCTTTTACCTGTCATCATAAAAGTATAAGAAGAAATTTAAGGGGCTCATATGTCAAGAAACTCCAGTTCAGATTCTAAAGGTATTTTACACTGTTCATTTTGTGGAAAAAGTCAACATGAAGTAAAAAAATTAATTGCCGGCCCTACTGTTTTTATATGCGATGAATGTGTCGATCTTTGTACTGATATTATCCGTGAAGAGCTAACATCAAGCAAATTATCTTTAACAAATGGTTTGCCAACACCTAAAGAAATTTGCGCAATCTTAGACGATTATGTGATTGGACAAAGTCATGCAAAACGTGTCTTGTCAGTTGCCGTTCATAACCACTATAAACGCCTAGATTGCGAAGATAAAAATAGTGATGTTGAAGTGTCTAAGTCAAATATTTTGCTTGTTGGGCCAACCGGATCTGGTAAAACATTATTAGCGCAAACTTTGGCGCGCATTATTGATGTGCCTTTTACAATGGCTGATGCAACAAGTTTGACAGAGGCTGGTTATGTTGGTGAAGATGTTGAAAATATTATTTTAAAGCTTTTGCAGTCAGCTGATTATAATGTAGAAAAAGCACAACGCGGCATTGTTTATATTGATGAAGTTGATAAAATTTCAAGAAAATCTGATAATCCATCGATTACGCGTGATGTATCAGGTGAAGGTGTTCAGCAAGCCTTGCTAAAAATTATGGAAGGAACAGTTGCCTCTGTCCCGCCACAAGGTGGCCGTAAGCATCCTCAACAGGAATTTTTACAAATTGATACGACAAATATTTTATTTATTTGTAGTGGAGCTTTTGCTGGTTTAGATAAGCTTATTGCGTCTCGTGGTAGAGGTGTTGGTATTGGTTTTGGTGCTGATGTTAAAACAACGGAAGAAAGAACAACAGGCGATATATTGAAAAACTTAGAACCTGAAGATTTACTAAAGTTTGGTTTAATTCCTGAGTTTGTGGGGCGGTTACCAATTATTGCAACGCTAGAAGACTTAGATACAGAAGCACTGGTTCAAATTTTAACACAACCAAAAAATGCGCTTACAAAGCAATATAGCAAATTATTTGCAATGGAAGAGGTTGCTTTAACTTTTACAGATAAAGCATTATTAGAAATTGCAAAAAAAGCTTTAGCACGAAAAACTGGTGCTCGCGGTTTGCGTGCCATTCTAGAAGGTATACTGCTTGATACAATGTATGATTTACCGTCTTATGACAATATTACAGAAGTGATTATTAATGATGACGTTGTTAAAGGTAACGCTAAACCAGAAACTGTAGAGGCGCAAAAACCAAAGAAAAAGAAAGTTGCATTAGGTGCCTAGGTTTTGTGACGGGAAGGTATTCCTTTTTTAGGTTTTTTTAAAGTGACTCTATATAAAATTTTTACAGTTGAAGAATATGATGCACTTAAGGCAGTTGATCTGTTTTTTGGAAATATAATGGATTTAGATAGTCGTTTTGTTCATTTAAGTTTTGAGGAGCAACTTGATGGTATTCTAAAAAAGTTTTTCTCTGAATATGATACTGTTTTTGTTGCTGAAATCGACCACGAGCAACTTGATCCCTCTAAATTACGTGTCGAAAATAATCCAGGTGGTAAAACAAAATACCCGCACTATTATGGATATATACCTCAGTCTGCATTTGTTAAATTTGTCGAAAAAAGCCCTCAATAATACTTTTGGAATAGGGGGGATATTCTTCGGTTATAAGCGTTTATATAAAGAAAATGGTAGTATTTTTAATAGCATACCCTACAAATGTGATAGATTATTTTCCAACCAGTGGATGTCGTAATCGCCAGATATTATATGCTGATTATCCACCAGTTTTAGGTGAAGGGGGATAGAGGTTTTAATACCAGTAATTACAAATTCTTGTAAGGCGCGCTTCATGCGTGCAATTGCTTCCTCGCGGGAGGCGCCATGCACAATAAGTTTTGCAATCATACTGTCATAATAGGGTGGCACACTATAACCTTGGTACATATGACTGTCCACACGCACACCATATCCACCAGGGGCATGATAAACCTCAATTTTACCAGGGGATGGAATAAATGTTTCAGGGCATTCTGCATTAATGCGGCATTCAATGGCATGCCCTGTAAACTTAATATCTTCTTGGGTAAAGGGCAGGGCATAGCCTGCTGCAACGCGAATTTGTTCTTTGACAAGATCAATACCGGTTACCATTTCGGTAATGGGGTGTTCAACCTGAATACGGGTATTCATTTCCATGAAGAAAAAGTCACCTTTTTCATACAGAAATTCAAGGGTTCCAAGGCCTCTGTAACCCATTTTTCCAATCGCTTTGTTGACAACTTTTCCAAGATGCATGCGTTCTTTTGACGTCAGGGCAGGGGAGAGCGCTTCTTCCCAAATTTTTTGGTGTCGGCGTTGGATAGAACAATCGCGCTCACCTAAATTCACAACGTTACCGTGTTGATCTGCTAAAATTTGAATTTCTATGTGACGCGGGGTTTTTAAATAACGTTCAATATAAACTTGGTCGTTCCCAAAGTTTGCTTTTGCTTCTGAACGGGCTATTTTATAAGCATGAGATATTTCATCGCTATTATTCGCAATTTTCATCCCCTTGCCGCCGCCGCCGCTTGTGGCTTTAATAATCACAGGATAGCCAACTTTTTTTGCTGTTTTTATAGCATGTTCGGTGGAGTCGATGCCTTCTTTTGACCCAGGTACAACAGGCACTCCAAGTTTAATCATTGTTTTTTTAGCGGTTATTTTATCGCCCATTAGGTTTATATGATCAGCTGTTGGGCCAATAAAGACCATGCCATGCTCTTCAACCATGGCGGCAAAGTCTGCATTTTCAGATAAAAATCCAAATCCTGGGTGAATGGCTTCAGAACCTGTAACGATTGCAGCAGAGATAATAGACGACATTTTAAGATAGCTATCTTTTGCAGCAGCAGGGCCAATGCAAACACTTTCATCTGCCAATTTAACATGCATAGATTGCGCGTCAGCAGTTGAGTGAAGAGCAACTGTTCTGATGTCTAATTCTTTACATGCGCGAATAATGCGCACCGCAATTTCGCCACGATTTGCAATCAGTACTTTCTTAAATAAAACGCTCATTATTCAATGACCAATAAAACGTCATTAAATTCAACTGGGGAAGCATCTGATACCAAAATTTCAATTATGCGGCCAGCCTTTGGTGCTTTAATTGGGTTCATCACTTTCATGGCCTCGATAATCAAAAGGGTCTGACCTTTTGCAACGGCATCGCCAACTTTTACAAAAGCTGCTGATTCTGGATCCGGAGACATGTAGGCTGTTCCAACCATAGGCGATTTTACAGCACCAGGGTGCTGAATAGGGTCAATGCTTTTTTCAGGCTCTGAAGCCACGTGAAGGGGGGTAGGTTGTGTCGGTTGGGTTGTTTGAATGTGTGTTGTGGTCACATGGCGCTTTACACGGATATGGGCGTGTTCTGTTTCATACTCTATTTCTGTTAAATCAGTTTCTTTTAAGATGGCTGCCAGCTCTTGAACGGCTTCTTTATTAATTTTAAAGTCTATGCTCATATCCTGTGTCCTAATATAATTTGTTTTTTGATATCGCTATTATAATAACATATTTTTGTTTTACAAGTCGCGTTATGCTGTTTTTGTGCGCAATTTCTTGGCAGCTTTGTCTAATAGGCTGTTTACAAAATTTGTTTCTTTGCCGCCTGGAAAAAATTCCCTGGTAATTTCAATGTATTCATTCATAATGACGGTTTCAGGAATTAAAGGACATTCTTTCAGTTCAAAAATAGCTAAACGCAAAATCATGCGAATCACACTGGCTAAACGCTCTATTTTCCAATTATCAGCTAAATAGGGCGTTATAATATCATCTAAAATTTGTGTATTTAAGGAGGATTCTGTCACAAGCTGTTTAAAAAGATCTAAATCAGGTTGAACATATCCTTCACTTGCTGTTGTTGCAAAATTACTTTCTATCATGTCACTTACAGCTTTTGTACTGTCAACGTTAGATTGTTCCATTTGGTATAAGGCTTGAACAGCAGCAACACGTGCAGAGTGTCTTGGTGTATTAAGGTTTTTCTTTTTTGTTTTTTTTTGTTCTTGAGTCATCTAACTGATCTTCTTTTTATGTTGCGGCAAGGTGTAGCCAAGTCAAAAAATGATTATCTTTGATCATACATGCTTTCACAATGTAATGCTAGGTCATGCAAATCAGGTTCAAATAACGTCTTGCTCTTTATTGAATAGGGGGCAATATTATAATGAATACAATGTTATCTGTTGTGGAAAAGTCAAAAATTTACTTGGCAAAATAGCTTTAAAAACGGTACCTTACAATAAAGATATAAATGATAAATATAAAGGTCTGATTTGATGAAAATTTTTGTAGAAAAATCTGCTTTTTTAAAAGCTTTAAGCCATGGACAGAGTATAGTTGAAAAGAAAACGACTGTTCCAATTTTAAGTCATGTTTTGTTAAAAGCTGAAGGTGATACGTTACATTTAACGACAACAGACCTTGATATGTCTTTGCAAGAAGCCATACCTGCAAAAGTCGATTCTCCAGGTGAAATATGCGTTCAAGCCAATGTTATTTTTGATATTGTTAGAAAATTATCCGAAAGGTCTTTAATTGAACTTGAAGCAAATCCAGATAACAACCAAGTTGTTATTAAATCGGGTAGGTCACGCTTTGAATTATCTTATTTATTATCTGAAGATTTTCCCCAATTGGCAGAAACAGAGTTGACGCATACGTTTGAGTTTTCCGCAGCAAAACTAAAAAAAATGATAGAACAAACGGAAAGTTCTATGTCGATTGACGAGGCACGTTACAATGTTTGTGGCGTTTTCCTGCACAGTGTTGTAAAAGACGGGGTCACAATGCTGCGTGCTGTCTCGACCGATTATCATCGGATGGCCTCAGTTGAATTTCCAGCA
This sequence comes from Holosporales bacterium, assembly GCA_003542655.1. Lineage (GTDB taxonomy): Bacteria > Pseudomonadota > Alphaproteobacteria > Paracaedibacterales > UBA11393 > UBA11393. The sequence goes on along the minus strand of DPKF01000051.1, from coordinate 16,708 downwards.
CCTAAAGGTGCTGAAAGCATTCCAGAGGTGATTGTTGGCCGCAAGGCCATTTTAGATATTAAAAAATTACTTGATGTGGCTGAAGAAAATGTTCAGCTTGGTTTATCAGAAAATCGTATAGAGCTTGTTATTCAAAAAGACGGTTATAAAGGTGTCTTTTCATCGCGTTTGATTGAGGGGACTTTTCCTGACTATCAATCAGCTTTAGAAGCAAATCATGATAAAACCTTGGTCGTGCCACGTGAAGATTTTGTAAAAGCAGTTGATCGTGTTGGAACGGTTGTCAGCCAAAATGTGCGCGCTATTAAAGTTATTTTAAAAAATAATCAAGCACAGCTTTCTGTTGTAAGCCCTGAACTTGGATCAGCACTAGAAGAAATGGATGTCGATTTTCCATATGATGATATGGTTGAATTATGCGTTAACGTTAAGTATCTGCTTGATGTGGCGCAAACCATTACAGAAGATGAAGTTGAATTTTTCATTACAAATGCAGATTCACCTGTGATAGTTAAGGGTATTAACAATACACAATCAACATTTGTATTAATGCCGCTTGGTGTGGATTAAAGTTTATAATTTAAGTGTTTTTTTAATGCGCCTATACCCTTTGTTGCCGGAGTATAAAGGTTATCTTTCTCTGTTCCTTCTAAGCTTTTATCAATTTGTTAAGTGTGGGCAGCAGAACAATAATTAAGAAATATATAGAAAAATAAACAATCGAAGAGAGTGCTTTTATGAAAGCTGAATATATTTCATTAGTAAAAAAAATAGAGGAAAATATAGAACTTTTAAAGCGTCATCTTGATTGGGATGCAGCGATTGACAGATTAGCTATACTAGAAAGTGATGCAAATAATCCAGATCTTTGGAATAATCAAAGTAAGGCGCAAAGCGTTTTAAAAGAACGTGAAATTTTAACGCAAAAAATTAATCAAATTAAAAGTTTAGAGTCTGATTTATCAATATCTGTCGAGATGATTGAATTGGCAGAAAATGAAAACGATGAGGATATTTTAAAAGAATCTGAAGCCCAAATTACTGCACTTTCTAAAAATACTGAAACGTTGCAATTAGAAACGTTGTTATCTGGCGAAGCTGACGGCAACAATTGTTTCCTCGAAATTAACGCTGGTGCTGGTGGCACAGAGGCGCAAGATTGGGCGCATATGATTGGACGCATGTATGCGCGCTGGGCGGATAGTAAAAAATATAAAGTTGAAATAATGAACGAAAATCCTGGCGAAGAAGCGGGTATAAAATCTATTACCCTTAAAATTTCGGGGCATCAGGCATATGGATGGTTAAAGGCAGAAGCGGGTGTTCATCGTTTGGTGCGCATTTCGCCGTTTGATTCTAATGCGCGCCGTCATACTAGTTTTGCCTCTGTCTGGGTTTACCCTGAAATTGATGATTCTATTGATATTACGATTGAAGAAAAAGATATTCGTGTCGATACTTTTAGGGCATCTGGTGCTGGCGGTCAGCACGTAAACACAACAGACAGTGCTATTCGTATCACACATATTCCAACCAATATTGTTGTTCAATGTCAAAATGATCGCTCTCAACATAAAAATAAAGCAACGGCTTTAAAAATGTTAAAAGCGCGATTATATGAATTTGAGCTTAGAACGCGTGAAGAAGCTGCAATGGTAACCTCTGCAAGTAAAACAGAAATTGGATGGGGTCACCAAATAAGATCATACGTTTTACAGCCATACCAAATGGTAAAAGACGCCCGCACAGGTGTTGAAAAAGGAAATGCCCATGCCGTTCTTGATGGTGATTTAGATATGTTTTTGGAAGCGTCCTTATCGCATAAAATTGCTGGATAGTTGATTTACATAATACAATTTAGGGTATTTGTTAGTCGCGCCCAGAAAAATGAGTTTTAAAAAAGAAAATTTGTTTTAATAGTTAATTTATTTCATTATTCGATTGACATAAATTTTTTGATTGTTTATTGTTGATTTGTTAGTTCAAATTATTCAATAAAGGGAAAACAAAATGAATATGAAAAAATTTTTATTATTGACGGTTGCAACCACTCTAACAGCTTTTTCTGCAGCGAGTGAAGTGCCTGAAGCTTCTTTTACGCCTGTGGTTTTATCTTTAGTAGCTGCACCTGATACTATGACAGACAATGTGACAGTAGATGGTGTGCCTTTTACAGTGACTAGAACGGTAGACAATATTATATTGCAATATACTTTTACAAATCCAAATCAGACGATGGTTTTTGGATATATTGCTCAAATTGGAGGAGCAGAAGTAAATCAGGTGTTTTTAAGAGCACGAATGTTTTCTAGTATTTCTGTCACCAGTTCAAGCACTTCTACGCACACCTCATCTTCATCCTCCTCAGGTAAGTTTAGATTTTCTGGATTTTAGAGAATCATATTTATATTTAGCCTAATGAATATTTCATGTTAGGCTAAATATAGGAAAATTATGTGAGAGTTATACAATGCCCGATCGTGCAACGTTAACCTATAAAGGTAAAACGATTGATTTGCCTGTTTTAAATCCAACAGAGGGAACACCCGTTCTTGATATTCGTGCACTTTATAAAGACTTAAATGTTTTTACCTATGATCCTGGGTTTACATCCACCGCTTCTTGTCACTCAGCTATTACTTTTATTGACGGGGATATGGGGCGTTTATTATATCGTGGTTATGATATTGCTGATCTTGCAAAAAATTGTGACTTCATGGAAGTCTGTTATTTGTTGCTAAAGGGTGAGTTACCAACAGGCGTAGAGCGGTCTGATTTTATAAAAGAAATTAATAACCATACAATGGTTCATGATCAGTTGCATAATTTTTTTAAAGGATTTCGTCGTGACGCACACCCTATGGCCATATTAATTGGTGTTGTTGGCGCTTTGTCTTCTTTTTATCATGATAGCTTAGATATTAAAGACCCTAAGCAACGCGACCTTGCAACTTATAGATTAATTGCAAAATTGCCAACACTTGCCGCCATGGCTTACAGATACAGTATGGGGTTGCCTTTTGTTTTTCCTAAAAATGCCTTAAGTTATGCGGCAAATTTTTTGCGGATGATGTTTGCAATGCCAACAGAAGAATATGTTCTGAATCCTGTTTTTGTTAAAGCCATGGACCGTATTTTTACACTTCATGCTGACCATGAACAAAACGCATCAACGTCAACGGTACGGCTTGCCGGTTCTAGTATGGCAAACCCATTTGCGTGCATAGCATCTGGCATTGCAGCCCTTTGGGGTCCAGCCCATGGTGGAGCGAACGAAGCAGTTTTAAATATGCTGGAAGAAATTGGTGATAAAAAAAATATTCCAGAATTTATTAGGCGCGCTAAAGATAAAAATGATCCATTTCGGTTGATGGGGTTTGGGCACCGTGTTTATAAAAATTATGACCCACGTGCAACTATTATTCGTGAAACAGCCCATGAAGTATTGAAAGAAGTTGGCCGTCAAAGTGACCCCTTATTAGATTTGGCGATGGAGCTTGAACGCATAGCCCTTCAGGATGAATACTTTATTGAGCGTAAGTTATATCCAAACGTTGATTTTTATTCTGGCATTATTTATAAGGCAATGGGTATTCCATCTTCAATGTTTACCGTATTATTTGCAGTTGGTCGTACCGTTGGGTGGGTTGCCCAGTGGCGTGAAATGATTGAAGATCCAAGTCAAAAAATTGGCCGGCCTCGTCAATTATATAGGGGCGAAAAACAGCGCTCCTTTAAGGAAGCCGATAAAAGATAGCTTTTTTACCGCATTAACATTTTGCAAATCTTTACGTGATACGATAAAATATGCTTATATGTTCTAGGTATAAAACATTTATTTTGCGCGCCCTTAGCTCAGCTGGATAGAGCGGCGGCCTTCTAAGCCGTAGGTCAGAGGTTCGAATCCTCTAGGGCGCACCATTTTTATTGACAGTTTATGAAAATCCTTGGGCTTTACACACATTTAAATTCCGTACATGTTTACATGTGTGACGGCGAGAATATTTTTTGCGCAGAAAAATTTACTTTTGAAGAACGTTCTTTAAGCACCCAGCTGCCTGTTTTACTTAAAAAAATAGTTGCTGATCATCAATTAAACTGTATTGCCTTGCAAAATGGGCCTGGCGCTTTTACCAGTTTGCGGGTAACTTTGGCGTTTGTTCAAGGTTTATGCACAGGGTGGGGCATACCTGTTTATGTTTGTTCACATTTTGACTTGCTGAAAACAGCTTACCATATTCAAAATGGTGCCATTGCTATTCAAAATAAAGCCGCCTTACTGCCAGCAGTTACGGTAAAAGATGGTTTATTAATGCCCCCCATTCAGTTGCCGTCAAAAGATATTGATGCCGCACTTATACGGCCGAACGAGAATGATACGGTGAATTTAGGAAAAGTTCTTTATGAAATGGCCGTGCAAAATCAATCTGACTGGATCAAGGCTTTAGATATTTCCCCAAATTACTGTTTTTTGCCCTCTTATAAAAAATTTAAGTAACGTGGCTTTTATAAAAATAACAATCACTTTATGTATTATGATAGTATTAAAAGCATATTCTAAAAAAAATAGAAATAATGACGAAAAAACGTATTGGTGTTTTAACAAGTGGTGGTGATTGTGCAGGCCTTAATGCCTGTATAAGGTCGATTGTTTTGCATGCAAAAGGCAGTTATGGTTGGGATGTTTTTGGTATTCGAAATGGTACATTGGCATCGCCCGTATATGCCCTTGAATTAGATGAAAATATGTGTTCAACTGCCATGATGCGTAGTGGTGGCACAATTTTAGGCAGTACTAACAGGACAGCGCCTGTTTTTAATGGCGATGATGCACCCTCTGATTATGCCAAAGATTTTATTAAGGGCTATCATGAACTTGGCCTGGACGCCTTAATTGGTATTGGTGGGGATGGCAGTATGAAGATACTGCGTAATTTGGCACAAATTGGCAATCTTAATTTAGTGACAATTCCTAAAACAATTGATAATGATTTAGGCCATACAGAAATGGCTATTGGTTTTACAACAGCTGTTGAGGTTGCAACAGAAGCTTTAGACCGTTTACAAGCAACGGCAGCCAGTCATCAGCGGGTAATGATATTAGAGGTGATGGGCCGTGATGCCGGTCATATTGCTTTAAATGCTGGGCTTGCAGGTGGCGCCGATGTTATTTTAATGCCTGAAATTCCCTATACAGTTGCGGGGATTTGTGACCATATTAAAAAAATTCAAAAAAATGGCCGAAATTTTGCGCTTATTATTGTGGCTGAATCAGTTAAAAAAGAATCTGGCGAACCTGCAACGGTTCATAAAGAAGGTGATCGCACGCGCTATGGCGGCATTGGCCACTATTTGAATGAACGAATTGAAAACTGTATTAATGCCGAAACACGTGTGACGGTTTTAGGCCATGTTCAGCGTGGCGGGCAACCTGCAGCGTGGGATCGAATTATAGCGTCAGCCCTGGGCATGGGGGCTGTTGATCTTGTTTACAAACAAAAATACGACCATATGGTTGCGTGGTCTAATAGAAAAATTATTGAGGTGCCAATTCAAGATGCAATTGACCGTTATCAGGCGGTGCAAAAAAAAGATATCTTGGTGAAAACGGCACAGGGCCTTGGCACATATGTGGGGAAAGTATAATAAATGACGATTAAGGTATTAATATGTGATCAAGATAACGTTCGTGTTGATCGTTTTATCCGACGACATTTTCCAAACTTCCCGCAAAGTATTTTAGAAAAAGCACTGCGTTCTAAGCATATCAAAGTAAATGACTTGAAGGCAAAAAGTGCTGATCGACTTAAAAAAGAAGATCAGGTGTCTTTTTTTAAAGATTATACACAGTTTTTAGAAGATACCTCGCAAAACGATGTGCGTGTGCTGTCAAAAACAGATCGTCAATTTATTGAGGATCGCATTATTTTTGAAGATGAAGATTTTTGTGTATTTAATAAACCATCTGGCCTTGCCGTGCAAGGTGGAAGTGGCATAAAGCATCACGTTGATGGTTTATTTAAGTATTTTAAAGAAGGTGTCACATATCGTTTAGTGCATCGTTTAGACCGTGATACCAGCGGTGTATTGATCTTGGCAAAAAACCCTGAATCCGCTGGGTATTTTATGAATTTGTTTAAAACGCGAAAAATTCAAAAAACCTATTTAGCTTTGGTGCATGGGCGTCTTAAAAATCAAATAGGCACTATCGATGCTCCCATAAAAAAAGATATGTGTGACGATATTGAAAAAATGATTGTATCAGATGATGGAAAAGAAGCGGTTACGCACTATAAAGAGCTTGCAAAAATTCAACGCATGACACTTGTTCAATTGCAGCCTTTAACGGGTAGAACGCATCAATTGCGTGTTCATATGCAGCATTTAGGTTATCCAATCGTTGGTGATTATAAGTATGGTGCACCAAAAAATACACAGAAGACGCGCCTCCATTTGCATGCTTATTCCGTGACCTTCCCCTATGGTAATAGGCAAAAAGAAATTATGTTTAAGGCCGATATCACTGAAAAAGATATGTTTGAATTGGTTGATGACCATTTGTGAATAAAACTATTGTGCGGTGATTGATTCTTGCATTGATAGAGAGAAAAGGTTTGTATGATTTCAATTGAACTGGCAAAAAAACTAATCGATCATCAATTTCCAGAGTATGCTGATTTACCGATTACATCCGTTGAACAACAAGGGCATGATAACCATACGTATCGTTTAGGAGACGCTTTATTAATACGCATGCCAACAGCCGAAGCATATGCGTTGAAAGTGCCCAAAGAACATGCGTTGCTACCAAAACTTGCGGCGCACCTAAGCATCAATATACCAACACCCATTAAAATGGGCGCGCCGTCTAAAGATTTTCCTTATCCGTTTTCTATCTATAAATGGCTTGACGGACAAAGTGCAAACTTGGTTCACATTGATGAAGATGCATTAGATTGTATAGCCGTTCAGTTGGCAATTTTTCTAAAAGAACTGCAAAATATAGATGGCGTAGACGGCCCAGAGCCTGGACAGCATAACTGGTGGCGCGGTGATCATGTTAGTGTTTACGATAAAGGTGCCAGAAAACAGATTGCTAATTTAGAAAATATTATAGATCACAAAGCATGTCTCCATTTGTGGGAAAACGCATGTGCAACCAGTTGGAAACAAGCTCCGGTTTGGATTCATGGTGATTTTTCTAGTGGTAATATACTGATCAACGATAATAAGTTATCGGGTGTTATTGATTTTGGTGGCATGGGTATTGGTGATCCTGCATGTGATCTGGTCATTGCTTGGACGTTTCTTAAAGGTAAATCACAGGAAATTTTTAAACAGGCTATGGGGTTAGATGCTGATACGTGGACCCGGGCTAGAGGCTGGGCTTTATGGAAGGCAACCTTTGAGCTCTGTTATATTAAGGAGAAGGATAGCGCTGCAGCAGCGTTTCAAAAAAGCATTATCAACAGTGTGATAAATGAGAGAGCCTCAGTATTATGAGTAAAATTATTTTATTAAATGGCGAGCGGGGCTAATTGCATATTATCTTTTTCGGGAACTATAGGTTCTTTTTGATAAATCATATAAGCGCTATGGCGTCCTTCTCGCACACCTTTATCTTCATACCGCGTTTTTGGCCACTCTTCTAGGGGTGGGCGTTCATAAATATCTGGTCGTTGTTGGGTAAACAATGATTTAGATGCATCAAAATGCTCTAGTATCCATTCACGATAGGTCACATGGTCTGTTGCAATAAACCACTTTCCATTGGGTTTTAATAATTCATGGACACGCTGGATATTTTTACATTGCACGAACCGTCTATTATGATGACGCTTCTTTGGCCATGGATCTGCAAACAATAGGTAAGCTAAGTCGAAAACTTCTTTTTTAGGAATTTTATCAAAGAGAAGATGAATATCATCATCCCATATTGTTATATTTTTAATCTCATGTTGTTTAATGAGTTTTAAGAGTGATGCAACGCCATTAATGAAGGGTTCTGCGCCAATAAATTGTATATCAGGATGTTTCAAAGCCTGAAATGCAATGTGTTCACCACCACCAAAACCTATTTCAAGAACTCGTTTTTGACCTGTATTCCAGTTAAAGGTTTCTGGATCAAATCGGATAACAGGCAATAATTCATCATACAGTTTTTGCGTCTCGCTCCTTAATGGACGTGCTTTTCTGCGACCAAAAACTTTGGGTTGATGTTCTTCATTACGTAAGTTCATAAAAAAGTATATTTATCTTTTTAACGGTTGTCGGTTAAATTTTTCTTGACGTTTTTCGCGGTGCTTTAGTTTTTTCTTTTCTTTAAAAGCAGCACTGTAGCGATCAAAAATTTCTTTGGCATATTCTGCTTCTTGTTGCGTAATGGTTGTGGTTTTATCACCATTTAAATCAATACGATATGCATCAAGCACACACTCTTTAAGGTAAAAACGATTGTGTGTATACGTTGTTAAGGCCTTACGAATAGCGGATTTTGAAGGTAATGTTTCTTTGTTTTCTGCGTTCAGCAAATAATCAAAAATATCATCCGTAATACTAATTTTTAAGGGTTTTTGCTCCCTTGGGGCAAAACATTTTGGGAAAGTTTCATATAACCATACTAAGGCTTTTTGGACAGATTCTCGCTTATAATAGGGCTGACGGATGTCTTGTCCCTGTGGAGCAACCTCTTGGGTTTTTTCTACCACACTAGCTGCTGTTTTAAGTTCTTGCAGCTTTTTAATATAATCAGGTACCGATCTTAATCCTAAAGTTTGTCGTTTCTTTTGATCATCCGTCATATTTCACTATTCATAAATTTATTGAATTCAATGGCTCATTATTAAATGTTTTAATAAACATGTCAATATTTTTGTTCATCATGTGCAGGTTCAGCATAAATGAGACTGATCTCAGCCTGCGAGATGGTTAAATTTTGTTCACAATGTCACAAAAGATATCGCCACGTTCTTCAAAATTTTTAAATTGATCAAAACTGGCACAACTTGGTGATAATAGAACGATACTTTCCTTAGCATCTATTTGCGCATCCTTATAAGCCTGCGTTACGGCAGGTAATAGCGTATGCGATAGTGTATAAGCGACATGATGCTTTTCTAATATGACTGAAAAATCATTCGCTGCTTCACCAATGAGGTATGCTTTTTGTATAAAAGGGAAAAGCGGCTGCAACGCATTCAGACCGTTTGCTTTTGCACGCCCCCCTAAAATAATATATATTTTTTTGTCTTGATAGGCCCTTATAGCCATTTCTGTGGATTCACTGTTTGTGGCTTTGCTGTCATTAATAAATGTCACATTATTTATTTTTTTCACATTTTGCAAACGATGTTTTAGTCCCTGAAAAGATTGCATTGCCTGTATAATATCTGTTTCTGGTAGGCTAGCAATATGCGCTAAGGCAAAAGCTGCTACCATATTTTGCCAATTATGCTTACCTTTTAAAGGCATATTTGAAAGGGAAGTTATAAGGCGGTCTTTTATGAAGAGATCACCGTTACTATCTACATAATAGTCAGCTTTTTGTGTGCATGATATAGATAAGGTGTTTTGATTTTTCTTTAATGCGTTGTAGATATCTTGCGAATACGCATCATCAATACAAACAAGCGAATTTTTGCACCCGTCAAAAATTTTCATTTTTTCAATAGCATATTGTTCCATCGATCCGTGACGATCTAAATGATCGGGGGTTAAATTTAGCAGTACTGCAGCAAAAAGGTTTAGCTTATGTGAGAGTTCTAATTGATATGATGATAACTCTATTGCATAGTGTGCACTTTTGTCGACCGGCAAATCTAAAATAGGCGTTCCAATATTGCCGCCTAAAAATGTGTTATTTTTTTTATCATCTGTATTTTGAAAAATATGGTGGAGTAGGGCGGTGGTTGTGGATTTTCCGTTTGTTCCTGTTATACCAAATGTATGCTTTACTAACGCTTCGTCTTGAGAAAAAAATAAATCAATATCTGTAATGACTGGAATATTAAGCTTCTTAGCCTTTTGTGGCATTGGGTGTGACGGCATGATACCGGGGCTGATGACAACACATGTAATATTATTCATATTGATATATGTTGAGGTGTCAGCATCACCATGCCACATGGAGGATGTAATATTTTTTCTTTTGCACCAATTTTCTACGCTTAGTCCCGTTTGACCAGAGCCTAGAATTAGTACATGGTCTAAATTTAATGCCATTATCTGTTGTGTTTTATGGTTATACATTCCAATTATAAAACAAATCAGGTGTTAAAATCGATTCGAAAATTATTTTATGGGAATGATGTTTTTTTTGCGTTTACCTTTTGTTAATACTTTTTTTGTTAAAATTAAAACAGCATATAAGAAATATGCTTAATTTAACATTAAGGAGTTTTACATGAATAAAATTAAAAGCTTAATGATTGTTGGCATGTTTGCATCAGTGTCACCACTTATGGCAGCTGAATTAACAGATGGAAGCGCTACCAGTTTTCCTGCACCGAGTGCGGTTTCTTCAGTTACAGCTAAGACTTTTTTACAAGTATCCGACACACAATCTTTAACAGAAATGCAAGTTGGTAAAATATTAGATTTTGCCTCTCAATTATACAGACAAAAACTAAAAAAATCAGGGTTTGTTCGTGATTTGAAAAAAAGTGTGGACGCACAATGCGCAGAAGCAAAAAAATATGCTAAAAATATAGCAAAACAACTGGGGATTTCAGAAAATGATTTCAATATATTGTTTAGAGAAACAGAAACATTGTTGCGTCAGGCTTCTATCAGTAATGCTGATGAAACGCTGAAAAGTATTTTAAGTATTTGTGTGCGCGCATCTTCCTCCAAAATAGAAGCAAGATTGGCAGATGCTGGTATTGATCCGCTTATTCAAGAAGTGGTTGGTATGGTTGCCGTCCAGAGTTTACAAATGATAGCCAATAAAGTTCCTGCTAATGGCTGTTGTGGAAGGGCAACCCGCACTTTGCTTGATGTGGTGCAAGCAACGCAATCTAGTACAGAACCAGTTGCTTAATTTTTGCATACCTTTTATTATAACCCACGGGAACACTCCCGTGGTTATCTTATTTTCCCATAAATTTTAAAAAAATAGCCCTAAACACCCAGTTGCCACAAAACGGAAAGTTAGCTACCATTAAACATAGGGCTTTTAAACAGCTTAAGCTATGGAGTAATTTTGACAAATTCGTCACGTGAACAACTGTTATATTATTATAATCGTGAGTTGGATTATTTACGTAATGCAGGGCGTAATTTTTCTCGTCAATATCCAAAAATTGCAAGAAGGCTTGAACTTTCAGATAGTGAATCCCCCGACCCACATGTTGAAAGGTTGCTAGAATCTTTTGCGTTTTTAAGTGGGCGTATATCAAAAGAAATTGAAGACCAACACCCGCAAACAGCAGCAGCCCTCCTTAATATTTTATATCCACATTTGGTAAATCCTGTGCCATCAATGGGCATTGCCCATCTTATAGCAGATCCTAGTCGGGGCAATCTAACGACCGGTTTTAAGGTGCCAAAAGGAACGCGATTGAATGCAGCTGCGATGGAGGGAATTGATTGTACATTTACAACAGTTTATCCCGTTACATTATGGCCAATTGAAGTGGATCATGTTGGCATTGTCGCAGCTAACCGTTTATCAACTTGCGGCCAACCTTTGCAATCTGAATGGGCGCTCCATATAAGATTAAAATCGACAAGTGTTAATTTTAAAGATATGCATATGGATAGTGTGGATTTTCATTTAGCTTCTGAAAAAAAGCTAGCCCTCTTTTTATATCAACTTATTTTCTCAAGAACAGAGCAACAGGCTTTTGTCAGCACAGATGGTAAAAATATTCATGCACTTCCTAAAGGCAGTTTAAAACCAATTGGTTTTGAAGCAGATGAAATGTCTTTACCAATGGGACAGCATTCGATTCACAGTTATCAATTACTGCAAGAATATTTTCACCTTCCGGAAAAATTTCTTTTTTTTAAAATAAAAGATTTGCTTAAAGCAGCGTCGCTTGTAGATTTATCTTCTGAAATTTTAAACCTTTATATGCCAATAAATGATCCAGGCGCTATTCATGAAATTGATTTAAAAGCAGAAGATTTTTTACTAGGCGCAACCCCAATTGTGAACTTATTTAAAAAATCAACAGATCCTTTTCGTTTGAATAAAAAACAAACAGAATATAGGTTGATTCCCGATCAACGTTTAGACCAAACGACAGAAATATATTCTATTTTAAATGTTTCTGGTTCTGTTGAGGGGGTAGATGACCCTATAGAGATGGCACCCTACTATAGTTTTAGTCATCATACGTTGTTGAATCCAGACACTGTATATTGGACCCATAAACGCACATCGGCACGCGTTAGGGATTTACCAGGAAGTGATGTATACCTTTCGTTTGTCGATATTAATTTTTCCGCGCAAACACCCGCACAACAAATTATTTATGCTGAAACGCTGTGTACAAACCGTTATCTTGCAGAACAGTTACCCTATAATACCTCTTTAACGGCCGAAGATGCGTTACCTGTGTCACAAATTGTTTGCTTAGATAAGCCCGTTTCACAAGTGGATTCGCCAGAAGATGGAGAAACCCTGTGGAAACTTATTTCACAACTATCTGTTAATCATATAGGGTTAACCTCGGGACCTGCATCTGTTGCAGGGCTTGCAGAAATGCTTCGTCTCTATTTGCGTGGTTCAGGACAATCACATTTTGAAATTGAAACAATTACAGATCTTATAATCAAACCTGTAGTGCGACGTGTTAATAACGAGGCCTGGCGTGGTTTTGTACGTGGGCAAGAAGTAACATTGATTATGAATGATGCGACGAATTCTGGCGGATCAACTTTTTTACTTGCCAGTATTTTACGTCACTATTTTGGCTTACACGTGGGGATTAATTCCTTCGTTGAAGTTGTACTAAAAAATGATTACCGTCAAAAGGATATAATGCGATGGAAGCCGTTGCCAGGAACTCAAATATCACTATAAAAGAAACGTTAAAATCAGATACTTTTAAATTTGATTTTCATCAAGCTGTAGAATTATTACAGCAAATGATGCCTGATGCCGTTCCATTGGGGGAGGGGGTTGCTCCCTCTAAGGAGGCTGTGCGTATAAAATCACGCGTCTCTATGTCTCCATCAAGTTCAGAAATTCATAGTTTTTCCCTGCCAACGGCAAATCAAAATCAACCAGTACTTTGGATTAATTTTATGGGTATAGCAGGCATTCAAGGCCCTCTGCCAACGCCATATACGGAACTGTTGTTAGAACGGACAAGTCAGCATGATAATGGATTTCGTGACTTTTTAGATATTTTTAACCATCGCTACGCATCGATTTGGCATCGGTTAAAAAAACGGACCTTCATCTCTTATTCACAAAAAGACCCAACTAAAACCCATGTTGGAAAATGTTTATTAAGTATTTGCGGTCTTGGTAATGAATCCTTTCGAAATAAGGTAAATGTTAGCGATCGTACACTTTTAAGTTATCATGATGTGCTATGGAGGCGCCCAAGATCAACACATGGTTTGGTTAAAGTCCTTTCAACGCATTTTAATATGCCTGTTGAAGTACATCAATATCAAGGTGCTTGGGAACGTGCACCAGAATCTGAAATTACAAAATTGGGGCAAAAATTGGGTCGCATGAATGCTCTTGGAACAGAAGTGATACTTGGTGATAAAGTATGGAACCAATCTGCTGGTATTCGTATAGATATGGGACCAATGAATTGGAAGCAAATCAGCCAATTTATGCCAACAAAAATCAAAAATGATGATAATGAAATTATAACAGGTCAATATTATGAAGCCTTGCGCGATTTAACACTTTTCTATGCTGGTATTGATCATAATGTTAAATTTCGGTTTAAAGTGCAAAGTTATAATATTAAACCACTTCGCCTGAATAGAAAGTTTTCTTTGGGGCATAATTCATGGATAACGGTTGGTAAACCCTTGGAAAAACCATGTTTTGTAGATATCGTATGCCGTGATATAGTAGCATAAGATTATGTGTTCGTTAACCAAAAATTAATAAATGCACTATATTGTTTGTATAATATAATGTTTTTTGTCATTTAAAGGAGTCACTTTTATGCATTTGCATAACGTTGCAAAATTCAAGTCACATCATTTCTTATTTTTATTAATAAGTGCCGGTTGTACATTAAACGGTGCAACGGAAAGTCCCTATGATGATGGAGTGACACAACCACCAAGTTTATATACAAGCAAGGTCGATCTTTTCGATCAGAGGGGAGAGGATGGCACAAGTTCTGTTTCATCTCATCAATCTCAAGGAGCCTCTCCTCCTTTGGCGTCATCATCTGTTCAAACAACACCAATGTTGAGCCCATCTCCTATTCCAGAGGGTGTTTCTGTTATTGCTCTTCCAAAAGAAGAGCGTGGCAGTGATGAAGCAGAGATGGATGATCAGAAAACGACTGCTAAACTATTGCATAAATTATCCCCTATTACTAAAAGGGTAATTAATGTATTTGTCTATAATGATGATGGGGTTATGCCACAGACTGTGGCTTTGTGGGAACAGGCGTTTGCCTTCATTGAAGGAAACTTTATGTTAAGTTTTATTAAGGCAGGTACTATATTATCAGGACATTTGAATACCGAAAGATGTGATTTATTTATTATGCCAGGTGGGCGCGCAACCCCATTTCATGAAAAATTAGGCGTCACTGGTAAGGCAAACATTAAAATTTTTGCTGATAATGGTGGTAAATGCTTAGGCGTTGGTGCCGGTGCGTATTTTCTATCATCTAGATCAAAATTTATTTTACCTGGAGGTAATAGTATAGAAAGAGATGGGGTTGGCTTAGCTCAAACAGAAGCGTATGGACCATTTTCTCCGATTCAAAGTCAAAAAACAAAATTTACGAATGGAGGAAGCGCATTTCAGGTCAGGTATGTGCAAGAAACATATAGAGAAGAATCATTTGTATTTTGTAATGGAGGCTGTTTTTTTGAAAATCATGAGGCCACTGTCATTGCTGCAACTGAATTAGGTGAAGCTGTAGTCATCAGAGAAGCAAATAATATTATTCTATCTGGTGTCCATCCAGAATTTTCTCCACAGTGGATTCCTGGGGCTTCTCCCTTTCATCGAAATGCATTGACACAAAACAGCCGAGATTTGCTCTCGCGTATTTTAAGGGCGTTCTCTTTTAATTGACGAGTTGTCCTTAAATAGAAACTTGCTATTGGACGATGAAAACGGGTAGGATTTTTTATTATAATGATTTGATTTTTTTATGTCTTTGCCCGTTTTTACCATTCACGATGGTCTTTTAAGTTTTAGTGCAAAACCTTTGTTTGAAAGGCTGGACATTAATATATTAGAAGATGATCATATTTGTTTAATAGGGCGAAACGGGCAGGGAAAATCAACCCTTTTAAAGGTTCTTGCAAGTATTTATGAACTTGATGGTGGCGAATTTTATCAAAAACCAAATATAAAAATACATTATTTGCCGCAAGACCTGGATTTAGCGCAACATAAAACAATTCTTGAAATCGTTATGGAAACAGCAGGCGAAGAATACGCCGCAAACATGCTGCTTGATACGTTAAAAATTGATATCACACGAAACATTGATACATTATCTGGCGGGCAAAAACGCCGTGTATTGCTAGCACGTGCTTTAGCAGGGAATCCAGATGTGTTGTTGTTGGATGAACCGACAAACCATTTAGATATTGAAGCCATTCAATGGCTTGAGGACTATTTAAATAATTATCAAGGTGCGTTAATTATGATTAGTCACGACCGGTATTTTTTAAGGCGAACAACACGTAGTATGCTGTGGCTTGATCGAGGGGAGCTAAGACGCACAAACAGGTCGTACAAACATTTTGAACAGTGGCAAGAAGAAATAGATCAAAATCAACAATCAGAAATGACAAAAGTTCAAGCCAAACTTAAAATGGAGGAACACTGGAAACAACGTGGTGTGACAGGGCGCAGAAAGCGTAATCAGGGCAGGTTAGAGCGCTTAATCGAAATGCGTCAACGACGCAAAATGCTTCTTTCAGATCAACCCAAAAGCATGACTATGGCGAGTACTGAAAAAGCTTACGGCAGTCAATTGGTGTCAGAAGCTTTTGAGATAGAAAAAGAATACAAAGGCGTTTTATCTTTAGGACCGTTTTCAACACGTGTTTTTAAAAAGGATCGTATTGGTATTATCGGGCCAAATGGGGCAGGGAAGTCAACACTTCTTAAAATGCTTATAGGCGAACTTAAGCCTGATTCAGGGCGCGTACGTTTAGGGAAATCTATTGACATTGCCTATTTTGAACAAGAACGTGACGCTATGGACCCAAACGATTCACCATGGCAATATTTGTGTCCAACGGGCGGCGATTCAGTAGAGGTTCAAGGCCGTGCCATGCATGTGGTTGGTTATTTAAAACAATTTATGTTTGATGATAAACAAGCACGGGGTAAAATTAGTGTGTTATCTGGTGGCGAAAAAAACCGCCTACAATTAGCAAAAATATTGGCGCAAAAATCAAATGTTTTAATACTTGATGAACCAACAAACGATTTGGACGCAGACACATTAGATTTACTTATTAATATGCTTAGCAGTTATGAGGGCACATTAATTCTGATTAGCCATGATCGTGATTTTATGGATCAGCT
>DPKF01000007.1 GCA_003542655.1 Holosporales bacterium | reverse complement strand
ATAACGTAATTAAGGCAATAGAAAACGCCCTGCGTGAGCCAAGCTTTGCGAACCAATCTGCAGAGGCACAAAGCTCTGCTGCCTATCTTTTGACTTTGCAATGTTTACAGGTACAAAAACTAACCCAATCTTTACAACGTGCCGCCAATAACCCCCAAACATTATCCATGCAACTTCAGCGCAATGCTAGCGCAGATGGTGGAGAAAATGTATTTGACATAATAATGCAGGCAAATACCCCTAGCAATATTATTAATTGCTAGGATTTTAGAAGATTAGGTAAAGCCATCGCCTAAAATTTAACCCATAGATCGCAGGCAGCACTTCCAGCATAGGCAGGTGTGGATGTGTTATATGGTGTGCCTGTGTCACTGCTTGCACAAACACCTACAGCCGGAGCAGCTGGAACTGTCCATGGGTTTATAAACATTTCTCCACTAAGTGGTTTGCCATCATCCATTTTAGTGTCAATATTCATGGTGTTTTGTGGTGTAAGCATCGAGCTAAATGTTGTTACACCTGTTGCTATGCTTTTCATTCCTAAAATTCTCATAATATTACCTACTCTTCCACCATCAGTTAAATTCGGTCCAATTGGATAGTAAGATATATTAAAAAAATTGCCTTTTAATTTTGCTTCAGGAATATAGTCCCCAACCGTACCAGCTGGTGCAGTTACAAAATCATCAATAGCTGTATTAAAAATTTCTTTTATCATTTTAGCTTCAGACAAATCCCTCCAAAACAAAGCATTTTCACAACCAATTTTATTTTGGGAATCACACCCACCAGTAATTTTACCATCTCCGTCACCATGATTATTTAATCCAGACCGAGTAACAAACCCAAAACCTGTTGCTATAGAAGGATAAATATCTCCTGGTAATTTACCGTATTTATCCTTAAAACTTTTTATAGCCGTGGAATAACCTTGAATCTGCGCTATTTGCGAGCGAATAGTAGCAGCCTGAATTAAATCTTTACCGGTCATTATTCCACCCATAATCAAGCCAATGATTACTAAAACAATGGACAACTCCACCAAAGTAAATCCCTTATTCTGCTTATAATATTGCTGATTTTTTTTATTAATAATAATATTTAAGGAGTTAACTTTAGGTGCTAGAGCCATTTCATTTCCCAAGATATTGCTGTTTTTAATATTTTACTGATAATCATAACATGTAATTGGTAAAAAAACCATTAATACGCCCTGAATTTAGCACACTATAGAAAGCTTAAGCAAAGACAAGCTTTTGTAGAGCTTTCTATGAAAACCGTATTCGTGAATGGCGGTTTCCCGCCGCGTAGCTAGCGGAAGAAACACAAAATCTATAGAAAGTTCTGCTTTTGCAGAGCTTTCTGTAGTGTTTCTTCTTTATTCAGATATAATAGCATTATTGTAGTATTTTCCCGTAACATGCTTAAAAAATCATCATCAAGAAGTAAGTACTTCTTTTACCTTGCTGGCTAATTGTTTTAACGTAAATGGCTTAGGAAGAAAATTAACAGTATGCCCATCCGCGAGATTATCTACAAACACACCCTCTGCATAACCAGAGATAAAGATAACTTGCGTTTCTTTCATTTGTTCTGGGTAGCGTTGACGTAGAGTTTCAATCATGGTCGGACCATTCATACCCGGCATTATCACGTCAGAAATAATTACATCTACTTTTCCACCATGCTGTTCGTAAACTTGCAAAGCGTTTTCGCCACAATCAGCTTCCAGCATTTTGTAGCCTTTATTACCCAATGCCCTTGCTGCAAAAATCCGTACAGGAGTTTCATCTTCTACCAATAATATCGTAGCGGTTCCAGTTAAGTCAGAAGATGATGGTTTTTCCAAAGCTTCCGCATTTTCTTTTTCTGCCTCTTCTTGTAAATGCTTGGGCAAGAACATGGCAAAAGTTGTACCTATATCTTCTTCGGTCTTTACATATAAAAACCCACCGGTTTGTTTGATAATACCATAAACCGTTGAAAGACCAAGACCAGTACCATGACCAACTTCTTTAGTGGAAAAAAACGGTTCAAATATTTTTTCTATCAAAGCGGCGGGAATACCATGACCACTATCTATCACTTCGGTTAATACATACTCACCATCAGTTATATTATCTTCCTGCGCAGGAGGAATAAAAGATTTATCTAGCTGATTGCGCCCATCAATGCTTATATTTGAGGTACGAATGGTTAAAGTTCCACCTTTTTGCATCGCATCTCTTGCATTTACTGCCAGATTAATAATAACTTGCTCCAATTGCCCTTGGTCGGCCTTTACCATCCATAAGTCACGCCCGTGAATCATATTTAATTCAATATTTTCACCAATTAGTCGGCGAATAAGGTTAGATAATTCGGCTAAAACCTCGGTTAAATCTAAATTTTTCGGTTGCAATGTTTGTTTACGAGAAAATGCCAATAATTGTCGCACCAGATTTGCAGCACGATTGGAGTTTTGTTTAACTTGCATAATATCAGCAAAAGAAGGGTCACCCGCAGGATGACGCATCAACAATAAATCACAAAAGCCAATCATAGCAGTAAGCAAATTATTGAAATCATGCGCAATACCCCCAGCTAATTGCCCAACTGCCTGCATTTTTTGTGAATGCACAAAGCGAGTTTCTAACTTTTTTTGTTCGGTAGTATCAATAACATAAATAATTACCCCAGAATCGCTACCCTCAGGGTGGCAGCTGATAAACAAAGACACGGTTATTTCTTCACCATTGCTGAGTAAAATTTCGGTTTCTAGGGCATCTTTTTTGGTGCTGCTAGCGCTTATGCTAGCTAAACTATTTATAAAATTTATTTTTTGCTCTTCTGGCAAAAGTGAATCAAAACGTATATCACTGTTTTTTGACAAAGAATTATTAATTAAAGCGCTAAATGCATCATTATAGTTACTTATAACTCCCGTAGCATCAATCACCACTATGGCGATGGGAGCAGAATTTATATAAGAGCTTAAAACCTCTTCAATTTGTTTACTGCTTGGTTTGCTTAACCGCTTATTCCAAAACATATTTTATCCTATTTTTGTCACCATACCCATAACTGCACGGACATTGCCTTTACTGTCAGTATCCACAGTTTGTGAAATATTTATCTTGATTAAATGACCATTTTTACAACGAAACATCATGGGCATATTAAAAGGAACCAAATCTTCATAACTAGCTTGCTTACCATTTTGATGAAAAATAAGGTCATAAAAAGAAAAATTATTTGCAATATTATCGCCAGATTCAAAGCCCAGCCAGTGCATTAGCATTTTATTCATATAACGCATATGCCCATCGGAAGTTGCAACATATAAACCTGTGGGCATTTGATCGAGCAGGGGAATGAAATGAGTATTTAATATATCGTGCAGGCTTTCATTAAAGCCACTTTCTGCAAAATCATTATCAGCGTTACGATCTTCAATAAATTTCCGTCCCTTTACAATAAAATAACCAACAGGACGTGACAATGTATCCAACGATATATGAAAAGGTATTTCCACTCCATCCGCTTGGGGTAAATTTATCAAGAAATATTCATGTTGATTGGATAAAATTGCATCCAACATCCGCTCCTTAGTGTGCAAATCAAACCTGCAACTCGCCATAAAATCTTCTAATGCATGATCATTAGATAAGGAAACATCAGGAAATAATCGTTTAAATCCCGGATCGGCGTAACATATACTACCGTCTTTGCTCAAAAAAATTGTAAAATCGTAGTTTTTCTTAACTGCCGAACTAAACAAAGCGTTTTGAAACTCAATATCAGTTATCAAATCATGCGAGCGTTGAATTGAATAAAGGGCATATAATACTAATCCGCCCAGCACTCCTAAGATTATAAAGAACAACCCAACATATCCACCAAAATATTCATGATTTAGTGAGGCAGTAAGGATTAAAAATACGCCAACCATGTAAATCAAGACAATTATCCACATCTCATCATGC
>DPKF01000054.1 GCA_003542655.1 Holosporales bacterium | reverse complement strand
GCTTGTTTTTGGAATGACTATACTTCTTTGCTTCTATGTGTATTTGTCCTGGCCAATGCCCTGGACTGGATCGACCCCGCTAAATAGGAAGATTAATTGTGAGAATTACGCAACTTTTTAGAACTATGCAGGCGATTTATATCCAAGAGAGCTTATGTAGTCTTTCTTGATTATAAAAAACTCAATATATGCAAATATATAAAGCCGTTCCTCTTCCCTTGTTTTAAAGGTGCAGCGAAGATTAATTCAGTTTTCCAGATGGATAAAAAAGCTCTCAGCCACCGCATTATCCCAACAATTACCCTTACAGCTCATACTACACTTTATTTTATGTAGCTTCAATGCATACGTAAGAACCTCTGTCAGAATGGTGCATAAGAGGGTATGGTTACGAGCAGGTTACGATTCCAGATAGACATTAATAAGGACTTTTCCATTAGTAGAGACTGTTGCAAAAGCATTTTAGTAGGAAAAAATAAATTACGCAGACCTAAAATTCCTATCTCGGCAGCAAGCTACCGAGATTTCCGCTATACGGGTTAAAAAACCATCAACCTATTTTTACAAAAAAGCTACTTCTGCAACAGTCTTTATTTTTTAGACGCATTCCAAGAAAAACAGACAAAAGAAATCAACGTTAACGTAATAGGGTAAAGTGATGCATATGCTTTATCCCCAAATGTTATGATTAACCAGTGGCATATAAGGGGGGCGCTTCCCCCTAATATACTGGATGATAATGTTTGAACAATGGCAAATGTACGCAGCCGTATTTCTGAATTAAATAGGGATGGCGCCAAGCCGATAACGTTGACAACAATGAGTTGAGAGCTAATGGCTAATAATAATTGCGGCACAATATATGCAATTGCAGACGTTGACTTAAATATCCAATAAGAAGCAGGCGCTAGTAAGGCTGCGAATAAAATATAATATATTTTAATAAGTGTGTTTGATGGTTGCTTCTTTTTTTGCACCCATACAATGCTATAAATAATGGCTGCGATAAAAAGACAAATAAACGCATTGAGAAAAAATGGTAGCGGTGCCTTTTTTTCTAACAGGACAACACCATAAGTGTTTACAAACGTTGTAATATAATACCACGGGCCAAAAGACATGCCTGTTAAAAAAAATGCAATAACCATATGTTTGATGACAATTCTATCTTTTAATGCATTCAGTATTGGGGGGTGTTGAATTTTTTGCTTAATAAAATTATCAGGCAGTCGCATAAGGCGCAGCCCACCAGTCCACAAGCCTAAAAAACCGACCAATATAAAGGCAGCGCGCCAAAAGTGAATAACATTTAAATAATCAAGATAGCAAAACCCACCAACCAGATAAGCAGCAGCGGTACCAAAAACGGCCATATTGCCTAAATAAACAACAGATTCAGATTGTTTTTGTTTACTCTCATGTGATTCGTAGGTATATATCGTAGCAGCTGCGTATTCTACACCAGTAAAAACACCTTGTAATAATCTAAAAATGGCAATATAAATAATTGTAATCCAAGGATTAATTGTAAAAGGCGTACACCCTAAAAATATTGTGGAAAAGGCCATTCCAACAACAGAAATGACCAAAATTTTCTTGCGACTAACACCATCGCCAAGGGGTGCTAATAAAAGTGCCCCAAACGGCCTACCTAAAAAACCAATCCAAAAAAGACCATATTGTAGTGAGGCCTGTTGTTCAATTGTAAAGGTTGTTGATAGTGTTTTTCCTAAAACAGGAAACAATAGTGCAAATAAAACAAATTCGAAGAATTCTAAAAAAGTACCGTAATAAACCAGCATAAACCGTAACTATTTTATATAATAGCGATATCCTTACATACATAGTATGAAGACGACAATAAAAAAGTTTCTTTTTTTTATATGGCATGTACTGTTTTTTTTTAGTAGTATGAGTAGTGATTCCATTATTTCACAAATTGCTGTCATGGATGCAAAAGCATAATTTTCTAAATTTTATGTTTTTTCATGATATGCAAAATGTAACTTTTTATACGAGGAAATTTAATTATGACAGCACCATTAATGCCAAAAGCAACAGCTGTATGGTTAATTGAAAATACAGCCCTTTCTTTTGAACAAATATCAGTTTTTACGGGGCTGCACATGATTGAAATTCAAGCCATCGCTGATGATGAGGTGTCGTCCTTAAAAGGTTTAAACCCTATTACAAACAATCAACTAACAGCCGAAGAAATTAAACGTTGTGAAGCAGATACAGAAGCACGCTTAGTGCTAACAAAGGTTGTAACGCCTGACAATGTTTTAGGTGGTAAAAAAACACGCTATGTTGCTGTGTCAAAACGTGGTGACCGTCCTGATGCGATCGCATGGCTTTTAAAATATTATCCAAATATACCAGAATCAAAAATTTGTGAGTTGCTAAGCACAACAAAGCCAACAATTAAAGCAATTAAGATGAAAACACACTGGAATTCACAAAATATTAAACCACAAAACCCAGTGCAATTAGGTATGTGCTCACAAGCACAAATGGACTTTATTATTAGTCGTTATGGAAATATGCAAAACTAAGTATTGAAAAATGCTTCAAGTACAGTACTTATCTGTAACGCTTGACGGTGCCAAAATTCTTGATCAGACTTCTTTCACCGTTCCAACACAAGGCATCATGGCTATCCTTGGTTTAAATGGAGCGGGGAAAACAACACTTGTGAAGGCCATCGCTGGATTGGTGCCTTTTAGTGCTGATAAAATTACCTTCAATGATTTTTCTATACAACATTTAAAATCACACGAAATTGCCCAAAGGGGCATTATTTATGCGCCTGAAAATAAAGAATTGTTTTATGGGCTTTCCGTGCAAGAAAATTTAGAAGTTGGCGCGCTTGTCAAAATATTAAATCCATCAAAGCAATATGTTCAAGGGTTATTGCAATCAGTCTATGATTTGTTCCCCAAACTAAAAGAACGCTGTAATCAAAAAGTTGAAACATTATCTGGTGGGGAACAACAAATGGTTTGTATTGGTCGCGCCCTTATGGCACAGCCAAAACTACTTATTTTAGATGAACCAAGCCAAGGCCTTGCCCCCAATATTGTTCATATGCTTTTTGAAAAGATTAAAATGCTGGCTAAAAGTGGAATGTCTATTATTTTAAATGAGCAAAATATTTATGCAGCACTCGCAATTGCAGATCAAGCTATTGTTATTGAAAATGGTGTTATTATTAAAACGGGCAGTGCGGATGATATGCTGTTTATGATCAAACAGGGCACATTATCTCTGTTGCATGTTTAATAATGACGTGTCTGATATTGAATTATATCCATGTCTTTTTATAACAAATTTATAGGCTCTATTCTGCAACAGTCTTTATTATGGCATTCATATTGTGTGCCAACGAACTTGTCAAAAAATATATTTCTATAATAGTGTGTAGAGTATATCTTTTAAATCATACGACTATTATGAAAATTTTACCTGCAACATGGTTGATTATTTTACTTGTTGGTCTGCCACAACTGTGTGAGACTGTTTACACACCTTCCCTACCTGACATTGCGAGCAGTTTAAATACTACCCATTCAATGGTTGAGTATACTTTGTCTATATACTTATTGGGCTTTTCCATAGGCACCCTATTTTGGGGCAATATCTCCGACCGCTTCGGCAGAAAACCATGTATTATTGCAGGATTAATTATTTTTGCCATCGGCTGTTTACTCTGTTATTTTTCAACAGATATTAGGGCATTATTGCTCAGCCGTTTTGTGCAAGCATTTGGCGGCAGTATTGGTAGCGTCTTAGGGCAAGCTTTATGTCGGGATGCATTTCATGGCCCTGCTTTAGGCCGAATATATTCAACAGTTAGCAGTGCACTTGGGGTTTTTCCAGCAATTGGACCTGTTATAGGCAGCATGATTGCTGATTATACGCATTGGTCATATATTTTTATTTTCTTGTTTATTTGCGCTATCTTATTAGTGGCTATTACGGCACATAAACTTCCTGAAACA
This sequence comes from Holosporales bacterium, assembly GCA_003542655.1. Classification (GTDB taxonomy): domain Bacteria; phylum Pseudomonadota; class Alphaproteobacteria; order Paracaedibacterales; family UBA11393; genus UBA11393. The sequence goes on along the minus strand of DPKF01000054.1, from coordinate 5,387 downwards.
CATGACACAGTGAACCGACAAAAGCATTCTCTTTTTAAAATTGCAAAACATTTATTCCAAGATAAAAATGTTTTAAAATATGGCATGATCGTTGGCGGATGTAATGGTATTATGTTCAGTTACTATGCAGAGGGTTCTTTCTATCTGATAGAACAATTAAAAATATCAACCGTTCATTATGGATTAACATTTTTAGTATTATCAGCTTTTTTTGTTCTGGGCGGCCAATATTCAAAACACCTCCAAAAAACACAAAATTTTGATATGGTGATGAAAAAAGGCATTACGTGCATTATGGCCGGTGCGTTTATATTAAGTTTCTTTATATTACTCAACCAGATTATATCCCTACCCCTTATATTTCTTGTTTTTATAACGATTTTTAGCCAAGCCATTATGTTTTTTGGTATATGCATCGCAACAAGTAATGCTTTGGCAAGTGGATTAATACACTATAAATGGTGCATTGGTACAGCATCTAGTTTATTTGGGTGTTATTATTATGCCATTGTCTCTTTATGTACAGTTGGCATGGGATTATTACATAACGGCACACTATTAGCGATGCCACTATTTTTTCTAAGTATTGCGGTTTTAATGTTTACTATGCCTTTCAAGCAAAATTTGGCAGCGTAAACAGAGCGCAAAATCCCAAGCGTTTTTATATCCCATATTTATAATTGATTTTTTACTTAGTTTTCAGGTGTAAATCATTTAAACTGTAATCTAGATAAAAAAATAGATGTCACATGCTTCGCTATATTTTAAAACGACTTTTACTGATGATACCAACATTAATTGGTATTATGCTTGTAAACTTTATTATTATTCAGGCTGCACCAGGCGGGCCTATTCAACAGGTTATCTCTAAATTACGCGGTGGTGGATCTGACATTGACAGTCGTTTTGGGGCACAAGACGCGGCTCTTGAAGCAACGTTATCAGATGATTCAGGTTATAGAGGCATCCAAGGAATTGACCCCGCTTTTATTAAAGATCTTGAAGTGCGATTTGGCTTTGACAAGCCAGCCCATGAACGTTTTTTGGGCATGCTAAAAAACTATATTACCTTTGATTTTGGAAAAAGCTATTTTCGTGACCAAGAAGTCATAGATATTATTAAAGCAAAATTACCTGTCTCCATATCACTTGGTTTATGGACAACGCTCCTTGTATACCTTATCTCTATCCCACTAGGCATCCGTAAAGCGGTGCATGATGGATCGCGCTTTGATGTGATCACAAGCAGCATGGTGATTGTTGCCTATGCTGTTCCAAGCTTCTTATTTGCCCTATTCTTAATTATCATGTTTGCTGGCGGCAGCTTTTGGAATTATTTTCCCTTACGCGGCCTGTATAGCGATAATTTTGAGGCGCTTTCTTGGTTTGGAAAAATAAAAGATTACGCGTGGCATATGTGTTTACCCATTATTGCAATGGTTATGTCAGGTTTTGCAAAACTGACCCTTTTAGCCAAAAATTCTTTTTTAGAAGAAATAAATAAACAATATGTTCAAACAGCGCGTGCCAAAGGGCTTGCTTACGGCAAAGTTTTGTATCACCATATTTTTCGCAATGCTATGCTGATTATTATTGCGGGTTTTCCAACAGCCTTTGTCCATATTTTATTTACTTCATCTTTATTAATTGAAGTACTGTTTTCATTAGATGGATTGGGTTTACTGGGTTTTGAATCCGCCTTACAGCGTGATTATCCTTTAATGTTTGGAACACTTTATATGTTTACACTATTAAATTTAGTTCTCCATTTGATTGGGGATCTATTTTATATGGTTATTGATCGTCGCATTGACCTAGAATCGTCACGTGGATAACCCTACTTTAACTTAATCGCAAGCTTCAATAATCACATAAGCTGTGGCATAGGGTGGTTCATCACTTAAAGATAAGTGAATGCTATGTTTTTTTCCACAACACTGTTCTTTCAAAATTAATAACCCGTTACCTGAAAGAGTAAGTAATGGTTTGCCAAGCACATTATTAGAAATCTCCATATCATGCCAGTGCATATTATAAGACCCGCCTAATGCTTTAATAAATGCCTCTTTTGCTGCAAATATTTTGGCATAAACAGCAGCTGAATTTTTTCTACTATTGGCTTTTTCTTTTTCTTTTCTGGTAAATATTTTGTCTACAAAATGGTGTTGATGACGATCTAATAATTTTTGAATACGCCCAATATCAACAATATCAGTGCCAATGCCAATAATCATACTTTCCACTTAATTTGAATAATCATACTATGGTATCGATTCTTTGCAATCTGGAGATAGACATTTCTTTAATAAAATAGCTTATTTCTAAGTTTTGGATAAGAAAAATGACCGCTTTCTTTTGCGCTAATTCCTTTTTTCTAGTACCATTTGTTAGTAAAAAGTATAACATATTTTCATGGATACTATAAAAAATCTATTAGAAAAAATACGCCCTAAAAGTTTGTTTTCACGCGCTCTTGTTATACTGGGTATGCCAATTGTGCTTGTGCAAATGATTTTAGGCTATATTTTTGTTGATCGTCATACTGAAACCATTTTAAGACAGTTATCGCAAAATATATCTGGAGAGATAGCCTTAACCTTAGATTTGCTAAAAAATACGACAGATATAGCTGCAGTACAAAATCATGCAAAAGAAAATTTAGGTATGAACATTCATGTTCTTGATAAAAACAAGTTAACTCAATACGGTCTGCATGAAGCTGGATGGCTTTATAATCACCTTAATAGCGCGCTTAAAACAAAAATTAATGTTCCCTATTTTATTTTTATGACAGATGATAAAATCATTATTCAAATAGAATCCACACGTGGTGTTATTAAATATGAAATGACGCGGAAAAAACTATTTAGCAGAACAACGCCCCTTGTTTTAATTTGGACAGGATGTTCGTCAATCTTACTGCTTTTAATTGCCGCTGTATTTATGCGCAATCAAATACGCCCTATTAAACGCTTGGCAAAAGCCGCAGATCGTTTTGGTAAAGGAGATGATGTAACGAACTTCAAACCAGAAGGAGCAACCGAAGTGCGTTTAGCAGGATCTTCTTTTATAAAAATGCAAGAACGACTCAACTTATTTTTAACAGAACGTACACAGATGCTGGCAGGTGTTTCTCATGATCTTAGAACCCCTTTAACACGTATGAAACTTCAGCTTTCTATGATGGACAACACAAAAAACATACAAGAACTGCAAAAAGATTTAGCACAGATGCAATCTATGATAGAAGGATTTTTAAATTATGCACGCGGTTCTCAACCAGAAAAAAGGAAACCTGTTGATTTGGTAAAGCTATTAGAAGATGTGATTCAACCATACCAATCACCAACCTTTAACATTGACATTTTTTATATAGACAAAAAAAACATAGAATCATTAATTGTTCCACTAAAAATTGATCTTATTAAGCGTTTATTAACAAATTTAATAGTAAACTCTAAGGTAAGTGGTACTTGTGTGCATATAAGCGTAGCCCAAAAGGAACGGTTCCTGCAGTTATTTGTTGATGATAATGGGGCAGGCATTCCTTTAAGTGAGCGTGAAAATGTGTTTAAACCGTTTTACCGTCTGGATACGGCGCGCCCTATGCAAAGTGGCAATGTCGGGTTAGGGCTTAGCATTGTGCGTGATGCTATACGGTCACATGGTGGACAAGTATTCCTTGAAGATTCACCACTTGGTGGCATAAGGGTCGTTTTAAATCTGCCCGTATAGTTGCTATTTTATTTTTTTGCAGGAGATATAAACGATGACAGAGTCAAGTAATAGTCATAAAAAAACCTCGTCACGTTCCAGAAAATCTTCCAGCGCGGACAAAGAAAACAAAGCAATACATACTCAAGATGAAATAGCTGACATGTTTCAAAAAAGTGCTGAAAAAATTCAGGAAAATATGCAGAATTTTAACCCGTTCACAGATCAAGGTGCCAATCTGTATAAGAAATTTCAAAAAACAGTCGGAGAGCCTTCAGGCGTTAATGCAGAAAAAACCTTTGCTGCGAATAAAAAAAATATGGAATCGCTGCAAGATGCCAATCGGATGGCATTAGAAGTTATGCGTCAAATTACTGAATTGCAAAGTAGTTTTATGCAACAAACATTTGACGATGTAACTGAGATGGTTCGCGAGAACATGGCATTTAAAAATAAAACACCACAAGAATATATGGCGAACCAAGGTGAGCGCATTCAAATGGCCGTCAGTCGTGCTATGGAACATTCTAGCAACATATCTAATATTATGTTGAAATCAAATCAAAAATTATTTAAAAGTGTTAAAACACAATTTGATGAAGGTATGAAGGAAATGCATATCCATCTTAGTAAAATGAAGCATTAGTATTTTAATGTCCATACCACAAACATTAAATTCGTTTCTACAATATCATAACTTTAAGTATCGTAATCCATTCACCAAAAACACGCTTAAAGACTGAAGAATACCCTCAACGATTATGACACTTTTGCAACTAAATCTTGTTTAATATTCACGATCGCTTTTGCTGGGTTTAACCCCTTAGGGCACGTCTTTGCACAATTCATAATCGTGTGACAACGGTACACTTTAAATGAATCATCTAAAGCATCTAAGCGATCTTGCTTAACATCTGCGTCTCTTGAATCATAAATCCAGCGTGATGCTTGCAATAAAACAGCAGGACCTAAATATTTATCGCCATTCCACCAATAACTTGGGCAACTTGTTGTGCAGCAAAAACACAGAACACATTCCCATGATCCGTCTAATTTTTCACGTTCAACAACTGATTGTAAACGTTCTTTTTTTGCATCAGGCACTGGCGTTATATTCCACGGCTGAATAGATGCATATTGCTTATAGGCATGCGATAAATCGGCGACAAGATCTTTTGTGACCGGCATATGGGGAAGTGGTGCAATACAAACATCGCCTTTAATATCATCAATAGATTTAATACACGCTAAGGTATTGGTACCATCAATATTCATAGCACAACTGCCACAAACCCCTTCACGGCAAGACCGGCGAAAAGTTAACGTTGGGTCAATATCATCCTTAATCTGAATAAGGGCATCCAAAACCATAGGGCCACATTGATTCAGATCTAATATATACGTATCATACCTTGGATTTTTCTGTGCATCTGGGTCATATCTATAAATTTTAAATTTTCTAATGTTTTCTAAATTTGACTTATGAAGCGATACAGTATATGCGATACCTTGTTCAATTCTAGAATTTTTAGGAAGTGAAAATTGCACCATTCTTGTAACCCCATCGTACCATATAGTTTCAGTTTATCATTTTTAATAAAAAAGAGACACTATGCGTTCTAATCATTTCCTATGCTTTTTATACGGCTATTTTCTGATGGGCCTCCGTAAGT
>DPKF01000015.1 GCA_003542655.1 Holosporales bacterium | reverse complement strand
AGGCCCATCAGAAAACAGCCCTATCTAAAGTGAGAAAATAGATTTAGATGAACATAAAACCTTGGGGTTTGCCCCGTGGATCGTTTATTTTCTTTGAAACAACTGATTGTTAATAGATCTAAAAATTTCATCTCCGGGTGTTGTGTGGGGCATCACATCAACAACATCTCCCTTATTATTTAAGACGTAAATAAAGGTAGAATGATCAACAAGATAATCGTTCATGCTTTCATCTTCAACTTTTTGTGCAAAAACCTTATAAGCGCTCATAATCGGTTTTAATTCTGCGTCGCTTCCCCTCAGCATGTGAATAGTGGGATGAAAATTACTATGATATTCTTTTAATTTTTTTTTTGTGTCGCGTTTTGGATCAATGGTAATAAAATAGGTTTCCACACGGTCTTTATCACGTTTTAATAAGTGGATTGCCTGCGTGATATTTGCAAGTGCTAGGGGGCACAGATCTGGGCAATAGGTATAGCCAAAATAGACTAAGCGGACTTTGTGCGCGCTATCTTCGCTATTAATTATTTTACCATCTTGATTTTTTAGTTTAAAGGGACCACCTATATTTAAAGACCCCATCTGTGTGCCTTCTTGATTGTGCACACGCGCTGTTGGTGCTAGTGATTCTTTATATTGATACCAAAGCCCAATCATCAAAACGATGGAAAGCAACCAAAATATGTAGCGAATAGACTTAATATTCATGCACTATACGTCTAAAGGTTCATTAGGGTGCCCTAGATGATAATCAAGGGTCTTTTTCAAACAGGTTGTGATATTAACAGTTGGCTCCCAACCCAAAATAGCGCGTGCATTTTCAATGGATGGTACGCGCCTGTCAATATCTTGATAATGCTTTCCGTAATGTTCTTTAGAGCTGATTTCAACAATTTTAGTATCTTCGGCCAGTTTTTTGTAAGCTGGATAGTGTTTCATCAGGTCAATTAATGCATGGGCTAATTCTTTAATAGACATATCATTTTTTGGATTGCCAATATTGAAAATTTGCGCAGTTGCTTTTTTATCTTTATTCTCGATAATTTTCATAAGTGCGGCTATACCATCATCAATATCTGTTAAGCTGCGACGTTGTTCGCCACCATCCACAAGAAGAATTTTTTGTTTGTGCAAAATATCACTAATGAATTGTGTTACAACGCGTGAAGACCCTTCCTTTGCCGTTAGCAAACTGTCTAGCTTAGGGCCAACCCAGTTAAATGGGCGGAACAAGGTATAATCTAAGTCGTTATGAACACCATAAGCATAAATAACACGGTCTAATAATTGTTTTGAACAAGAATAGATCCAGCGCTGTTTATTAATTGGGCCTGTGACCAAGTTTGATTCTGTTTCATCAAATCCTTCATCTTGGCACATGCCATAAACCTCTGACGTTGATGGAAAAATAACGCGTTTTTTATATTTCACACATTGGCGAACAATTTCAAGGTTCGCTTCAAAGTCTAGTTCAAATACACGTAAAGGGTCGGTTACATAAAGGGATGGCGTTGCAATGGCGACCAGCGGTAAAACAACGTCACATTTTTTAACGTGATATTCAATCCATTCTTTGTTAATCGTAATATCACCTTCGGCAAAATTAAATCTGGCATCATCAAGACAATCTGATATTTTATCCGTTCCCATATCCATGCCATAAATTTCCCAGTTTGTATTTTTTAAAATACTTTCTGAAAGGGCGCTTCCAATAAATCCGTTAATGCCAAGAATGAGGATTTTTTTCATGATGATACCTGTGTGATTTTTCTTTATATAATAAAGATCAGAATACGTTTGGTCAAGTTCATAGGGCTTTGAATGGTGTTAATTGTTCATAATTCGTTATGTAGGCATGCTATAGAATTTTATTCAATTGTCTGGGTTTTGATAGGCGCTCTCTAACGATGTAGTAATACGTAATCCTGTGCCATAAATACCCTGATGTGTGGTAATAAGGTGTTTGTTTGGTGCATATAGAATGCCTATACCGTAATCAGCTAAAGTACCGAGTATTGTTTTTGCATCCTCTGACGCTTGTATGACGCGAAATAATTCTCCGTGCAATGATGCGTGCCGTGCTAGGGCTGTATTATTACGCGTGTATAATTCATGGAGTGTTTTTGGTAACGGCGCAAAAGCTTGGCGACTGGGGTATAACGATTTTTCAATCTTTTTAGCAGTTGCATCATAGCTAATTGTTGGCGTGGAAAATGGCTGAAAAAGATTGACCTCGCTCGCATTAAGGGGAGAAAAACTCAAAAAAAGTATAACGGTGCATAATATAACGGCTATGTTCATAGTGTAACTCCAGAAATTATGGGTTGGTTTTATTATTTTTTCTTTTTCAGTACGGGTGCCTTTTTTTTAAATCCTCCACGTGTGGAGGGGCCTTTTGCAATTTTTGCAATGATAAGTTCTATTGCGCGCTCATAAGGAAGGGTCATCGGTTCCTCAGCTTTTGGGATGGATACGAATCCATCCTTATATTGTACGTAGGGTCCAAAACGACCAATACCAATTTTAATTGTACCATAAGTTTCGTGTTCACCAATAATTTTTGGTAAAGCACCAAGTTCTAATACGGCATCTAGTGTAAACGTTTCAGGTGTTAAGTGTTTTGGCATAGACACACGTTTAGGTTTTTTTTGTTTTTCAATCAGGTTCCATTCGGCATAAAACCCGTATGGTCCCTTTTTTAAATGTATGGTTTGTTCTGTTTTTGGGTCATGCCCAAGCAGTTGTGGTTCAAATGTTTGAGCAGACGATTCTATTTCTTCGTCGTCAGCTTCAACAAGGCGCTTTGTATAATTACATTCTGGGTATAATGAACATCCTAAAAATGCGCCAAATTTGGAAAGCTTAAGGTTAACAGTTCCCTTTTTACAAGAAGGGCAAATGCGTTCTTCTTTTGTTTGTCCCTTAAATAAGTAGTGGGCTAAATCTTCTTCAACTTCATAAATAACTTGAGTGGTCGTGAGGCTCATTGCTTTGGTAACGGTTTCATTAAAACCTTTCCAGAAAATTGCCATGACCTTAAGCCAGTCTAATGATCCATTGGAAATATCATCCAATTCCTCTTCTAGGTTTGCTGTAAAGTCGTAGGATACATACTGATTAAAATGATTTTTTAAGAAAGAAATTACAATACGGCCGCGATCTTCTGCTTTAAATTGTTTTTTATCCAATATAACATAATTGCGGTCTTGTAAAACACTGATGATGCTAGCATAAGTTGATGGTCGACCAATGCCCAGTTCTTCTAACTTTTTAACAAGAGAGGCTTCTGAAAAACGCGGAGGTGGTTGTGTAAAATGTTGGTCTGGGTTTATTGATTTAACCTTAGCGGCCTCACCTTCTGATAGGGGAGGAAGTAGTTTTTCATTCTCTTCCTCTTCATCATCTTCACCATCATCTTTACCTTCTTGATAGACTTTTAAGAAGCCGTCAAATACCATGGTTGAACCCGATGCACGGAAGGCTATTTTTTTATCTTGTGAGAGTATATCAACGGCAACCGAATCAAAAACAGCAGATTCCATTTGGCAGGCAATGGCACGTTTCCAAATAAGGGTGTAAAGTTTTAATTGCCCTTCATCAAGGTAGCGCTCCATATCTTTTGGTGTGCGGGATATATCCGTTGGTCGAATAGCTTCGTGTGCTTCTTGCGCGTTTTTTACTTTACTTTTATAAAAACGTGGATCGTTTGGCAAGTAATCATTTCCATAAACACGTTCAATAAAGCTGCGTAAGTTGGTGAGCGCATCTTGAGATAAATTAACGCTATCTGTACGCATATAGGTTATTAAACCAACATTTTCGCCATTAATTGTAAACCCTTCATATAGCTTTTGCGCTGTTTGCATGGTACGTTTTGCACCAAAACCAAGTTTACGGGCCGCTTCTTGTTGTAGTGTTGATGTAATAAATGGTGGTGTTGGATTGCGTTTTGTTTGTTTTTTAACAACCTTTGAAATGCTATATGTTTGGTCAAGTGCCGCTTTAACGGCTGCTTTTGATACAGCTTCATTATTAAGGTCAAATTTTGTTAACTTTTTCCCATCTAGATAGGTTAAACGTGCTGAATAATTTTTGTCATTAATATTTAAGAATTGACCATCAATTGTCCAATATTCTTGGGGTTTAAATTGTTCTATTTCTGCGTCACGTTCAACAATTAGGCGGAGGGCAACTGATTGCACGCGCCCTGCAGATCTGGCGCCTGGAAGTTTGCGCCACAATACAGGTGACAAGTTAAATCCTACCAGGTAATCTAGGGCACGACGGGCTAAATAAGCATCAACTAATTGTTGGTCAATGTCACGCGGTTTTGCAACGGCGTCTTGTACTGCTTTTTTTGTGATTTCATTGAAAACAATGCGTTTAATTGTCTTACCTTTAAGGGCACCTTTATTATTTAGGGCATCTAATACATGCCATGAAATCGCCTCTCCTTCACGGTCTGGATCGGTTGCAAGATATAGAGTATCTGCTTGTTTTACGGCTTTTGCAATGTTTGCCAATGTTTTTTGACCACGATCACCAAAGTCCCATATCATGGAAAAATCTTTTTCAGGATCAACAGATCCATTCTTTGAGGGTAAGTCACGAATGTGCCCATAACTTGCCAATACAGTAAAATCCTTACCTAAATATTTTGTTACACTCGCAATTTTTGCCGGCGACTCAACGATACAAACGTTCTTACTCACAATTTTTCCAATTTCTTTGTATTTATATATTAGCAGGCTAAAAATGTTCTTTATCGCTTGCGTAATATCTTTATTAGCAATATATTTCTATTTCAACAAGACTTTTCTTAAAATTTAGTTAAAAAATATTTTTTTTATATTAATGGATGTATTGCAAATCCTTTAATATAAAATCGACAAATCGTATAAAATCGTCTAAAATACAGTTTATATAGTTGTTTATTAAATAAAAATGTCGATTTATACAAAAATTCAAGAAAAAATTCAAAACGCTTTAATTCTATTGTCACAAAATGAAGGCGTTGACCTTCCTCAAAATTTATTAGAAAAAATAGTTGTTGAACCCACTAAAGATTCTGCATATGGTGACTTGGCCACCAATGCGGCGATGATTTTAGCAAAGGTATTTAATACAGCGCCTAAAAATTTAGCCATTAAAATGATAGCGTATTTGAACGCAGATCCTGATTTTTCAAAAATTGAATGTGCCGGGCCTGGGTTTATTAATTTAAGTTTAGATAAAACACTCTGGTTAAACGAACTTTCGACTGTTTTGAATATGCAAGAAGCTTATGGAAATTTGCAGTTAGGCCAAAATAAAACAATCAACGTTGAATTTGTATCAGCAAACCCTACGGGACCAATGCATACAGGGCATGGTCGAAATGCCGTCCTTGGTGATGTCATAGCTTCATTGCTGCAAAAAGCTGGATATGATGTGACGCGTGAATATTATATTAATGATGCTGGTGGACAAGTAAAGACATTGGCGCAATCTGTATATTTACGTTATCTCACAGAATGTGGGGAAACTGTTGCAGAGAATGCTTACGCTGGAAAATACCCAGGTGATTATTTAATTCCGGTTGCAAAAGGATTAAAAGAAAAATTTGGTGATCAATTTGTTCATGCCGTTGAGACAGAATGGTTATCGTTATTTCAAGCTGATGCTGTCGATGCAATGATGACAAAAATTCAGGCAGATTTGAAAAGCCTTGGAATTGTGATGGACGTTTATACATCTGAAAAGAAAATAGTTGAGGAAAACTTAATTGAAGACGTTTTAACTATTTTAACAAATAAAGGCGATATTTATACCGGCGTTTTAGAAAAGCCAAAAAGGCTTGATGATGCTGCTGATTGGGAAGAACGCCCACAAACCCTTTTTAGGGCCACAAAATATGGTGACGATTTTGATCGCGCTTTGAAAAAATCTGATGGGAGTTGGACATATTTTGCAGGGGATCTTGCTTATCACTTACATAAATATAGACGAAATTTTGACCACCTCTTAAATATATTTGGGTGTGACCATATCGGTTATATTAAACGCCTTAAATCTGCTGTGTCAGCTATTTCAGGAAACCCTGATTTGTTAGATGTTAAAGCATCTCAGCTTGTGAATTTTTTAGAAAACGGTGTGCCTATTCGCATGTCAAAGCGTTCTGGTAATTTTATTACGATCGAGGATGTTGTTAAACGCGTTGGTAAAGATGCAACACGATTTATGATGGTATCGCGCCATCAAGATATGACGATTGATTTTGATTTTGAAAAAGTTGTAGAAGAATCAAAAGATAACCCGATGTTTTATATACAATATGCACATGCACGCATATGTTCTGTTTTACGTCACGTGAATAAGACGCCGACAGACGATCAATTGAAGAATGTTGACTGTACGCATATTAAAGATGATTTAGAACTTGAGGTATTGAAAAAAGTTTGCGAGTATCCAAGGCAAATTGAAATTGCAGCGCGTTGTATAGAGCCACATAGGATTTGCACCTATTTATATGACTTAGCAGGGTTATTTCATGGTCTATGGAATGCTGGAAAAAGCAACAATCAGTTAAGATTTATTGATGAAAATAATGAAAAAATGACATTATCTCGTCTTGGGCTCATTTCAGGTGTTGCCACTGTGCTGTCTTCAGGGCTAAAATTATTAGGAATAACACCGGTTAAGGAAATGCGTTGATATGGTATTTAAAAGACAATCTGATAAACAGTCATATGAGAATCAAAACCATAATATGCAAACAGAGCCGTATATGGCTATGCCGCAGGTTGGCAGGCCATCAGTTAATCATCAACAACAAGGACAATCGTCACATTCACGTGCTATGACGGGGCCTCTACACGATCCACGTAAAGATGTTCCAGCACAGCACCCCTCTGTTCAAAATTCTATGTATAATAATCAATATGCAGGTCAGATGCCTATATATCCTCAACAACCGCCTTATTTAAATGCTTATGGAGCGCCGCAGCAGCAATCATCTGCGATGAATCAGCAATACGCCAGACCTCAGCAGCAAAATATTCAAAATAATCGTTATACGCCCCTGAATCCACCGGAAGATTTAAAAGGGCTATCTTTTTGGCAGGAAGATACAGAGCATAATTATCATGATGAAGCTGAAGATAATAATGATGGGGCTTCCCCTATAAAGTTTGTGTTGACCATATTAGCGCTTGTTGTTTTTTCTGTTATTTTATGGCTGGGTTATCGCTTTGCAACACAACCTCAAAATACACATATTCCCCTTATTCAGGCAGATCCAGGCATTTATAAACATCGTCCAGAGAATCCTGGGGGGGAATATTTCCCTCATCAAGATATGCAGGTTTATAATAGACTGACACCACATCAACAAACTATGGTGCAGCAAGAACGTATTTTGCCCCAAGATTATGCCGCCTATCCAACACAAGAAGAAATACAACAGCAAGAGTATTATCAACAACAAGGTTATGACCAACAGCAGCAAAATTATGCTGTTCAAGATCAAGAATTTCAGTATAATCAGTCACCATATTATCAAAATCAAAACCCCGGACAGCCGGCAGCCTATGCCCAACAGAGTGTTGAAACGCCAAATCTACCTCAACAAACAAGTGCAGAACCCGTTGTTCAGCAGCAGCCAACTGTGGCGCCAATAGTGGCACCCGTTCAAGAGACGATACCTTCTGTTGCTGAGGTGAAACAAAATTTGGCAGAACAAACTGTATCAGCGAGTGATAAGAAGATGGGTGTTGTCGATCCTGACAGTGTTTTTGTAGAATCAGAAAAAAAACAGGTAAATAGCGAAAAAAGTGAACCGATTCAAAGTAAACCATTAACTGCAGGTTATTATATGCAGCTTGGTGGCATGTTACCTAGCTATAAATCTGCTGAAACTGA
>DPKF01000048.1 GCA_003542655.1 Holosporales bacterium | reverse complement strand
GGCATGCGTTCCTCAAAAACCGCCATGGATAATTTAAAGTCAATGTTAGTTGTCCCTTTATCCGTGACAGCCGCTGTAACTGATGACGTTATTGAGTTGCCAAAGCAATCAGAAGATGCCGTACAAATTGATGAAAACCTCGCGCCACAGTTTATATTGGCTTTTTGCTTAGCCCACGGTCGCCGAAAATTTTTTGAGATTTTTAAGTTTTTTGATAAAGAATGTGATTTTGTTCTCGATATTATCGGGCAAGTTTATATGCACGATGCTCATTGTAAATCAAAAAAATATACGCCTGATCAACGGCTATTCTATCATCAAACGCATAGCGCCCCCTTGATGCAAACGTTGTTTCTGTGGCTCAATAACCAGTTGGTGTATGACTTAACGGAAGAAAACAATGGCCTTGGGCAATCCGTAAAATACATGCTCAGAAACTGGCGCATGTTAACCACTTTTTTGCGTGTTGCCGGGGCTCCTTTAGATAATAATTGGGCTGAACGCGCGATAAAAATAGTCATACGGCATAGGCGAAACTCCTTGTTTTACAGGACAAGCCATGGCGCGCAAGTGGGCGATTGTTTGATGGGCATTATTTACACCTGCCAACAAAATAACGTCAATGCTTTTGACTATTTAAATACAATACAGCGCCATGCTATTAGTGTTGCCGCCAATCCAGACCTTTGGTTGCCATGGAACTACAAGCAAAACGTAGCTGAATTGCCTGAATTGGCGCAAGCTGCATGATTCACATGGATCCTAGGAAATTATTGTTGCAATAATAAAGTTAACTGCCTAGGATCCATGGTCATGACACCGCTTGCTGATTGAGGCCATTGTTTAAATTGCCCTTTTGATAGCCTTTTGTGACACAGCCAAAAACCGGTATTGTCGTACAGCAATATTTTAATAGCGGTTTTTTTTCGATTTCGAAAAATGAAACAATGACCAGAGAAAGGATCCAGTTCAAAATGTCTCCGACAAATAGCGGCAAATCCATCTATACCGCCTCTAAAATCAAACGCCTGACATGCCACGTAGATACGATGTGCTGAGGTTATTGTTAGCATTTAACGCTCCCATTACCATTAGCAAATGCAGTCAACAGCTCGTCAAAACGATCTGTACACATGTGAATCTTCATTAACATCCCATCTGGCCTGTATAATTCCACCACACATGTTTCTGTACTAAATGCCTTTGCCGGGTTACCTGCCAATGGGTATGCAGGGGCGGCTTTTACCTCACAAAATTCAACTTCTTTGCTGACAGCATTTTTGACAATGGTAGGCTTGGAGAATACTTCGTCCTTCAATGCCGTCTCTGGACTACTGGGGACTGAATTGCTTGGGGAGACTTGATTTATAGGTGAAACCGCTATTGCTTCACTGATATTTAACGTCGAAATAAGTGGCGCTTTTCGACCCAGTTTTTTACTGATGAATTGCCCTTGTGATATTCCTAATGCCTTAAGAACGAGTGGTTCAGGCGAAGTAACTAATGCAAAAACTTGATCCCATATTTTTTCTGGAATCTTTTCATTTAGTTTGTGCTTGGTTAGTCGCCAATCGTCCATTGAAGCAATGACCATTTCGAGAGTTACTGGTTTGGTGGCGGCTTGGGTGATACCCGTTCTAATTGGTGTGATGTTATCTGTTGACACGCTGTTTCTCCAAGTTAGGAATGAATAATTGAAAACAGTGTGGAATTTATCTGGAAAAATAGGCTACGTCATGCCCGCTTCACCGGAAGCTCACAAATGTCAGTTGTAAAAACAGATTCTACAAATCGATATAGCAGACATACTTGCGCCCCAATGGGGTTGACAACAATCCCCATTGGGGTCATACTTACTTTATGAAAATAAAAATAATACCGCAAGTTGTTGTGGAAACGCCTGAGTTTATCAGGCAGGCAAAAATATGTATGGATGATGAGCTTCGCGAATCATTTATTAGTCATATTGCTGTAAATCCATTACAAGGCGAATTGGTCGTTGGTACTGGTGGTATTAGGAAGATCCGATGGGCCGCGGATGCACATCAAGGAAAAAGAGGCGGGGTTCGCGTGCTTTATTATTATCACAATCAATCGATCCCGATTTTCCTGTTTACGGTTTATGGAAAAAGCAAAAAGGCAAATTTAACGCAGGCTGAAAGGAACGTCTTAAAAACAATTATTAGTAAAATTGTTCAGTCTTATGAGGAGATTGGTGATGAGTGATATAGGAGACAGTTTAATCCGCGGTGCATTAGAGGCATTGGATTATGCTCATGGGAAAAAAGTTGATGTCAAAGTTCATAAGGTCAATGTCCCTTCTGAAGTAGATGTTGGTGCTTTAAGGAAAACGTTGCATATGAGCCGCCAACAATTTTCTAATGAGTTTGGATTTAGTATCCGCACATTGGAAAAGTGGGAACGGAGAGAGCGATTACCCGAAGGCCCTGCGAGAGCCTATTTGACGGTGATAGCCAAAAACCCAAAAGCAGTTATTGAGGCACTCCAAAAGGCGTCTTAAAAGGTATACGTTTTAAGATGCCTTTTTTTAACGTCTTAATACGTGTCTTATAATTGTATTCTTGGAAACTCTAAGATAATTTGAGACATTTAAAATGGGTGTTTTTTTGATTGCAGTTGAAATAATCAGTGATGCTGGTACAATTGCCCGAATGGGCAATTGAGGATCTTTATCCTCTGCAGGCATATTTTTTTTCGAGCCTTTTGTTTTCAAGTTATTATAATGACTGTTAATCATTAGGTCGGCGGTTCGAGTCCGTCCCGGGGAGCCATATTCAGCGTGGCTTCTAGTTAAAATCAAAATTCTTCAAAACTGCTCTGGGTACACTTTGGGGTACACTACTTTAAAGAGAGGTGATAACAATGGCATTAATCCCTCCATTCTTTTTAGACGCCGTAGTATCAATCGGAATGCCAAATCAAAACCAAACACATTGGATTGGAACTGGTTTCATTGTTGGTCGACCAATAACTCCAACCCTTGAAAACCAGACTTACCATACCTTCTTAGTTACAAATAAACATGTTATTGAAAATAAGGCTCAAATTACAATTAGATTTAATTCCTTAAACAAGGATCAACCTCTTGATTATGTAATCGACTTGCTACCCAATGGGCAACCAATTTGGATTGGACATCAGTCCGAAGAGGTAGACATTGCAGTTTTAGCCATCAATCCAGATACACTTACAAAAGCTCAAGCAGAGTTTAGTTTTTTTGCATTAGATCAGCATGTCATGACTATAGATGACATGAAAAATGAAGGGGTCTCCGAAGGGGATGGTGTGTTCACTCTGGGCTTTCCTATGGGAATAATAGCACCACAGAAAAAACATGTGATAGTCAGATCCGGCATAATTGCACGAATACGAGATATTTTTGATCAAAATGAAGCTAGTTATTTAATAGATGCAAATGTATTTCCCGGCAATAGTGGAGGACCGGTTGTGCTGCGCCCAGAGATTACTACTATAGAAGGAACAAAATCAATTAACAAAGCCGCACTTATTGGGATTGTTAAAAGTTATGTTCCATACCGAGATATAGCAGTTAGCCAGCAGACAGGAAATCCCCGCGTAATTTTTGAAGAAAACTCCGGTTTAGCGTTAGTAGAGACCATAGACAATGTGAAACTTACGGTTGAATGCTGTTATAACCTCAAAATAGCCGGAAAAATTCAATAAAACAGGTGTTTTTTCATATGGGCTTATGTTTTGAATTATCTCCTATTATCAATTCAAGTATAGATTGGAATGCTATCATAGGCATTGCTACTTTTGCTGGATTAGCAACAACATGGCGACTTTTTATTCATAGCAAACGAGAGCAACAATCATTATTTTATTTAAATGAAATTAAGTCATATTATGCAAAATCCGTATCTCTTCTAAAAGCAACAGATAATAACAACGTGAATTGGCATCAGGCTATTGAATATTTAAAAATGGCAGAAAGTTTGGTTAGCTTATTGCAAGAACAAGCTCATCAGAATATTTGCGTAATGGAAACGATGGGCACAGGATTTCAAATCATAAATATTGTAAAAGACATCGATGATTTTCGCTTCTTTTATGGTATCGCTAATTATAAGGAGAAAGACTCAGCTTCATTGTTTCAAAAAAGCAATCCTCAATTTTTTGAAACACCTATGCTTAGAATTGCTCCGAAAGCACTTTACTGTTTATGCGCTTTCATCGATAAGGTAAATCGTATTTTTAATGATTTAGAACATAATACGGCGCGCCATCAAATTTTCAAAAAGGACTATTTCAAAACATCGATAAAAAATTATAAAATTTCTGCACTTACCGAGCAAATCTCAATGAATATTGTTATAGAATACATAAAAAATTCTAAACAACATAAAATAGCTAGAACACAACGCCATCTTGCAGAAATCAAATGAAATCAGCCATACCATATAAAGTAGAAATGGTTCCCTATTGCTATTTTCAGAAGTGCGCTTCACTGTTTGCATTTATATGCAGAAATGGACTTCACTAACAGACGACAGATCGCAAAATTTGATCTTGTTGGGATCCCATATAAATTATTAGCAACATAATCAACTTGCAACAAGGTTTAAAAGACGTTAATTTAGTAACCAGTTAAGTGACTGGTTTTCATC
>DPKF01000140.1 GCA_003542655.1 Holosporales bacterium | reverse complement strand
TCTTAATTGATCAAAATGGTGTTATCCAACATCAAGTTATTAATAACTTGCCACTTGGTCGCAATGTTGATGAAACCTTACGCATGGTTGATGCACTGACATTCCACCAAAAACATGGTGAAGTATGTCCTGCTGGTTGGAACAAAGGCAAAAAGGGAATGATTGCCAATTCACAAGGTGTTGCATCTTATTTAAAAGATCATGCTGCATCTTTATAAGCCGGTTCTGTCGTATCTAATATAATTAGTCGCCTCAAATTAAGGAGAAAAACCCCATTTGCGGCGACCCTTTGTTTACCAATGCTTAACTGATAACATCCACTAACTCGATGTCAAAAATAAGATTTGCATGTGGCGGAATAACTGATCCTGCGCCACGTGAACCATAACCCATTTCTGATGGAATTTTTAGTGTCCGTTTCCCACCAACTTTCATACCTTCAATACCTTCATCCCATCCTTTTATAACCTGACCGACACCAAGATCAAATTGCAGTGGTTGACCACGATCATATGAAGAATCAAATTTTGTTCCATCTTCCAGACGGCCACTATAGTGCATTAAAAGTGTGTCTTTCTTTTTGGCCGTTTTTCCAGCGCCCATTATTGTATCTATTTTTTCAAATTCCATTGTTTTTCCTTGTCTGTTGCTTTGTGTTGCATGCGCTGTGTTTGCAATCGCTAGTGATAATAGTATAGCTGTTAGTGATAAATATTTTAATCGCTTCATCTTTTCCTCCATAAGCAAAAATAACATTTTTTCTTATGGTGAGCTAGGTTTTTATTGCTATATTTTTAATATTGCAACCATTCTTTTATAAATCGGTAATACATAAAATAATCCCAAATTGGGGTTTATATATCATGAATCCTGCCCCCCCTACCCTTGATCAAATGATAACATGCCTCTAAAATACATACTGTACACAATGTAATAATACAATATGCCAATACTTGGAAAATTTATCACCTTTGAAGGTGGAGAGGGTGCTGGAAAATCAACACAGTGCACTTTGCTAGCATCGCATCTTAAAAAAAAAGGGATAGATGTTATTGTAACGCGCGAACCTGGCGGCACACCTTCTGCCGAAATGATTCGTAAACTACTGGTTGAGGGTGACACAAATCGTTGGTGCGCCAGTACTGAAGCGCTGTTAATGTTTGCTGCACGTTCAGAACATTGGCACACTTTAATATACCCGGCCCTTCAACAAGGGAAATGGGTAATATCTGATCGCTTTGTTGATTCATCTTATGCCTATCAAGGATATGCACGCGGCATACCTCTAGCAAAATTAGAAAACCTCTATCAATTTGCTGTGGGATCTATCTATCCAGATCTAACTATTTTTTTAAATGTTCCCTTAACGCAAGGGTTTCAGCGTGTGCGTGGTAGAGTAAAGGCTTATGAAGAACGTTTTGAAAAAGAAGCCCTTAGCTTTCATGAAAAAGTTCACCATGGGTTTTTAGCGTTAGCTAAAAAATTTAAAGAACGCTACTTTATGCAGGACGCCACATTATCCATTGATGATATTGCGCGCAGCATACAGTGTGAAATTAAAAAGAGATTTTAAGTCTGTTATATCAGATATAAAAATCTCATTTTTTTTAGACAATGGTTGTATAACATGACCCCAACCGTTATTATAAAGCAACAATAATTATTTTTTAAAACGGTGCACCAGTATGACAAAAATTAAGACAGCCATATTTCCAGTTGCTGGTCTTGGTACGCGATTTTTGCCTATTACAAAAGTGATTGCCAAAGAGATGTTGGTTGTTGTTGACAAACCCCTTATACAATATGCTGTAGAAGAAGCAAAAGAAGCTGGAATTGAAAAATTTATTTTTGTTTCCTCACGCGGTAAAAATTCTATCGAAGATCATTTTGATGCAGCACCTGGTTTAGAGGATGCTTTAAAAGAACGTAAAAAATTTAGAGACCTTCAAAAAGTAATCGATTCACAGCTTGATTCTGGCCAGGCCGTCTTTATTCGTCAGCACAGTCCAAAAGGTTTAGGGCATGCGGTGCATTGTGCCCATAGCTTAGTAAACGAAGAAGCTTTTGCCGTTATATTAGCAGACGATCTTGTGTTAGCACCAAAAGGGTGTTTAAAACAAATGGTTGATGCCTATACACAATCAGATGGCAATATGATTGCTGTTGAAACCATTCCCCCTAGCGCAACATTTCGTTATGGTATTTTTGATGTAGCATCACAAGTTGGTAAAAAAATTACAGCGCGCAGTATTATTGAAAAACCAGCACCAGATGTTGCACCCAGCGCAACTGCAGTTATTGGGCGCTATATTCTAAAAACCTCTATTTTTGATTATTTGCAAAATGCTGCGGCAGGTCTTGCAAATGAAATACAACTAACAGATGCCATACAAAACATGATACACGAGACGCCTTTAACGGGTTTTTGCTATGATGGTAAACGGTATGATTGTGGTATGAAAATTGGGTGGTTAGAAGCCAATATTGCCTATTTTTTAAAAGATGCCGATGCAAAAGAAGAAACAAAATTAATGTTACAGAGGATGGTAAAAGAATTAGGATGAAAATTACACTTATTGGAACTGGATATGTTGGGCTTGTAAGCGGCGCATGCTTTAGCGAATTAGGTTTTAATGTATCATGCGTTGATATCGATCAAAGTAAGATTGATAAAATTAAACAAGGCATTATGCCGATTTATGAGCAAGATTTAGATACGCTTGTTATAAATAATATGAAGGCTGGACGTTTAACATGCACTACTTCTTTAAAAGAAGGTATGGATCAAGCGGATGTTGTGATGATCGCTGTTGGCACCCCGTGCCGTAAAAGTGATGGTCATGCCGATTTAACGTATGTGTATGAAGCAGCAAAACAGATTGCACAAAATATTCATCGTTATACGGTTGTTGTGACCAAAAGTACCGTTCCCGTTGGCACAGCACAAGAAATTATTGATATTATTCAAAAAGAACGTCCTGATCTTGTTTTAGGTAAAGATTTTGATGTGGCGTCTAATCCAGAATTTTTACGTGAAGGGTCTGCAATTTCAGATTTTATGCAGCCTGATCGCATTGTCATTGGTACAACGTCTAAAAAATCTGAAGATGTTTTAAAAATATTATATAAACCCTTAACGGATAAAGGGTACACGTTGTATGCAACGACTGTAAGCTCTTCAGAGATGATTAAATATGCAGCCAATGCATTTTTAGCGATAAAAATTTCTTTCATTAATCAAATTGCAGATTTATGTGAAGCTGTTGGCGCAAACGTTGACGATGTGGCACGTGGTATTGGTTCTGATAAACGTATTGGCTTTCCCTTTTTAAAAGCGGGTCCTGGCTATGGAGGCAGCTGTTTTCCAAAAGATACACGTGCTTTGGTGCAAACAGCTGAACTTAATAATCAAGATTTAAGTATTGTCCGTTCTGCAGCAAAAGCAAATGAAGACCGAAAAATACATCTAGCAGAACGCATCATTCAATATGTTGAAAAAAAAACCTTATCAAAACCATTTAAACTGGCTGTTTTAGGCGTTGCTTTTAAGGCTGGCACAGACGACATTCGTGATGCATCAAGTCTCGTCATTATTCCAAAACTTGTAAAAGCAGGTATTAAGATTACTGTATATGACCCTCTTTATTTTAAAGGATCAGGGCGTGAGCACTTAGCAAAAGAATTAAATGGTGTCACATGGGCAGCCTCAACAGAGGATGCATTATCACATGCAAATGGTTTTTGCATTCTGACAGAATGGCCAGAATTTTCTAAACTTAACTTGCATGACGTTAAAAGTCTTATGTTAGAACAGCCGATGCTTGCAGATTTTAGAAATTTATATAATGTGGCATTAGCATCTGATTTTGATTATCTATCTTTAGGTAGAAGGGATGTTTTACGCACTTGATATATACACCATTTGGAGCTGGTTAATATACACGCTGGCAACCTTGGCTATAAAACAACATGCAATAGATTAAAATACCTGTGAATATTCTGTAAACCCTAATTCGGGATTAAAAACTTATTGTTGGTGGCTGATTTTTCGACTTGTGGAATCAATATCATTAACTGATTTGTCAGAAATACTGTTTTTAGATGCTATTTTTGACGTAGTGATT
>DPKF01000063.1 GCA_003542655.1 Holosporales bacterium | reverse complement strand
TAACATTGAAAAATAATCCCGAATTGGGGTTAGAGGCATAAGATGTCAAAAGTATAGGTAGAGATTGAATTGCTCAGCGATTCGTGATATCTGCACAAACCGTATCGCTAAAGCAAAATCGATATATTAATTTGATAAGACAATAAAATTTTTTGTAACATACTGTAATCTAGTATTTCCTCTTTAAACACTGTAAATTGATAGCATTCAGTAAAATAGGAAAATTACATGTGCGGTATTGTTGGCATTATGAGCAGATCAAATGTCGTTGAACGTCTTGTCGAAGGGTTAAAACGGCTTGAATACAGAGGGTATGACTCTGCTGGTGTTGCCATTACAGAGAATAATTTTATTGATCGCCGTCGTGCCGCTGGTAAAATAATCAACCTTGAAGCAGAGCTTGTTAAAAATCCGTTAAAGGGCTGTCGGGGCATTGGTCACACACGCTGGGCAACGCACGGTGAAGCGCATGCGCATAATGCACATCCACATTCAAGTGATCATGTTTCTATTGTACATAATGGTATTATTGAAAATTTTGCAGACCTAAAAAAAGACCTAGAGCAAAAAGGACATATTTTTCAATCTGAAACAGATACAGAAGTTGTCGTTCATCAAATAACGGATCTCCTTGTGAAGAATAATAATCCTTTACTTGCTGTTCAAGAAACGCTTAAAAAACTCCACGGTGCTTTTTCGCTTGTGATTATTTTTAAAGAATATGATGATTTGATGATTTGCACACGTTCAGGAAGCCCCCTTGTTTTAGGTTATGGGAAAGATGATGTTTATGTTGGGTCCGATGCATTAGCCCTGGCCGCGTGGACGCAAGATCTTGTTTATTTAAAAGAAAAAGATTTAGCCGTCATTAAAGATGCAGGTGCTGCTTTTAGCGTTACAATTTACGATGAGCTAGGTACAGTGGTTGATCGTCCGCATCATCAATCACGCATTAATATAGATGCCGTGAGTAAAGGTGCTTATAACCATTACATGTTGAAAGAAATTTATGAACAACCGTCTGTTTTAGGTGAAACGTTTAATAGCCTCGTTGAAAATTCTACCCATGTTCCCCATGTCATACGCGACACGTTAACGCAGCTTCCTTTAAAAGATATGAACCGTATTGCCATTATTGCCTGCGGCACATCTTATTATGCCGGTATGACTGCAAAATATTGGCTGGAATCCTATGCAAAAATTAGCGTAGATGTTGATATAGCATCTGAATTTAGATATCGTGATCCTCTTGTGGGGCAATATGATCTTGTTATCTTTATTTCGCAATCAGGTGAAACAATTGATACGTTATCGGCACTAAGATTGGTGAAAGAACAAGGTGTTAAGGTTGCCTCTATACTGAATATGCCTGAAAGCTCTATGGCACGTGAGTCTGATTATGTTATTCAAACACAAGCAGGTCCAGAAATTGGTGTTGCATCCACTAAGGCATTTACATGCCAATTGTTAACGCTTGCCATGATTACGTTACAGGCGGCTTATACAAAAGGCCACTTATCGACAAAAAAGCTAGAGGAAGAACTGAATACACTTCTTCATTTGCCATCTAAAATATTAAACGTTTTAAACCATGATGAAGCGATACAAGAAATTAGTAAACATTTTGTTGAAAGTAGAGATGTTTTATATCTAGGGCGTGGCACAAATTATCCTATTGCGCTAGAAGGTGCGTTAAAATTAAAGGAATTATCCTATATTCATGCAGAAGCATATCCTGCTGGTGAATTAAAACACGGCCCCATCGCCTTAATTGACCATCTATTGCCAGTTGTTGTTTTAGCGCCTTATGATAAATGGTTTGAAAAAACATTATCTAATGTGCAAGAAGTCATTGCACGCGGTGCTTATGTCGTTGCAATAACAGACAAAAAAGGTGCGGCACTTTTCAAAAACCAAGGTATGAAAAATACACATATTATTGAAATTCCAGAAGAAAATCATACTTTATTATCACCCATTATTTATTCAATTCCTATGCAGTTGTTATCTTACTACACGGCATATTTTAAGGGGACCGATGTCGATCAACCACGCAACCTTGCAAAATCGGTTACTGTTGAATAGCGATGGCTCGATAATTATACTGTGAAAAATGCGGTGCATTTTTTCAGTGCATGAGTGATGTTGATAACCCCATAATTCAGGATTATTTTTTTTAGCAAACGTAAGCGCCTATATGGCAGCAGATCTTGCTGTCCCAGGCGGCATTGAGTTTGGGATAGCTTACGGTAAAGGAGAGATAACAGGATCTCAGTTTGCTGGCTATCAATCAGCTGCCTTTGGTGCAGAGCTTGCCGCCGGATACGCTCTCGGAAAAGCTGTTAAAGGGGTTGTCAGAACCACCCAACGTATGGCACGCTTAACAAAAGAATTGAAAACAGCTAAAGGAATTCGCGCAAAGTCTGCTGGTATTTTTGGTAGAGTGCATGTAGAACGAGAGGCCACATTTGGCGAACTGCAGGTGTCTCAACAGGAATCAAAGCAGTTTGTTTCAAGAGAAGAAAGATGGAGAAGATTAGCATAAATAGAACACTCTAGACTACCAAAGGAAGTAGTTGCACATATCTATAGACATCAAGGGAAAAGAGTATCACAAGTTTTCGGGTTAGAGCTTGCACATTTACCTAAAAAACCTACTTGCAGAGGTCATGATTATTCAGAAGCACTTCCTAAAACAGCAGCAGATCATAGAGGTCTACAACACAGATTTTTGAAAGAACGGACGACTGGCACAGTGATATCTAAGCCTAAAGGATTGAGAGAAAATAATAGTTTATCACTCCCAAAGGCAGGAGTTTTAACAAAATGAGCAGAATACATGGTTTAAATACAAATATGTTTTATAAAAATCTGCGTGAACAGGGAGCAGAGCTTTTGAAACCATTGAATATTGAACAGCTAGAAAATTCATTTAATATTTATAATCTTAATGGTGATTTTGCCAGTTTTTATCAAAATACTAATGGACTTATTTATGAATCTTTTAGAGTATTGCCCTTTTATGATGCTAATAATACAAAAAAAACTTGGGATAGTTTTGAAAAAGCTAACGCCGATAAATCAAAATTTTCCTTAGAACGTTCTGTAAAAAATAATTTTTTAGTTTTTGCTGAAATAGGTTCCAGACACTGTGGATTATATCAAAAGAACAATGGATCTTTATGGTTTGAAGATGACAATGGGTTTCATCAAACAGATATGAACTTGGGTGAATTTATCATAGCTTGTATTAAGGAGCAAAATAGAAAAGAATATGCTTAAGCAAAACAGAACACTTATTGAATAGATGCCACTTTTGGCGCTGAGGCTCAAGCATTTAGGGAAACGCGCGAAGCACGCGCTTTAGGTTTCGAAAAACTTGCGCAGCGACAAGAAGCTGAATTATTCTTAAAACATAATAAAGGATCACGGCAAGCGTTTGAGAGAAAAGTGGATGCCTTAGATGATCTTGCTAAGCGGGGGAAACTGGCTAAAGCACAAAGTGTGCGTGATCCAAGTGTAACAGACAAATACAGAGATACCTTATTAAAACGGGATAGGAGAATCATAATGTATGAATATCTAAAAAAATATTATAGAAATAAAGAAGACGAAATTACAGATATCAGTTGTAATAATATTTTCTATCCCTTAGATGAAAAAATAATTATAGAAGCTGAACAGTTGTTAGGCTTCAATTTTCCTATTTCTTTAAGAAAATTTTATGAAGAAGTAGGTTATGGGCACATTACAACCCCAGTAAAAAAGGATTCTAATTATGAATTTTATGCTTCAAATGAAATATTGCATCCTATAGTTGTTTCAAGATTTTTCCATGGTGAGCTTTTAAATGATGATTATCATGCCTATATGACTGATTATGCGTATGAAGAATTGCCAAAAGGTGATATCCCTGTTTTTGAAATAGGAGATGGAAGTAGTTTTATGACCATGAAGCCTGAAAGTGATCATCCAAATGCGGTTTGGTATTTGGGTTATGAAAAGATAGAAGATTCTTTTGAAACATTTATTTATAACCTTTATTACGATGATCCGGTTTATTATACCAGAAGATGGAAATAAAATCTGAAGAAGAAATAGCCGCCCTAGAGGCCAGCACGACAAAGGACTAAAAAACCTCATCATGATGTTTCAAAGAAAGCACAGGGAACAGCTGGTATAGTAAAAGGGGTGCTGGACATAATGGAGCAACAGCTGCTGCGTGGTGTTCCGGGAGGGGCCCATCAGAAAATAATTATGTCAAAAATAGAATCTCAAAATAGTATTTCGAACAAATCAGCTTTAGCCATCAACAATACCTTTTTAATCCCGCATTAGGGTTTTTAGATTGTCTATGCTCTGATTGTTTCAAAATGAGGGCGCACTACGGTTCTTAAATATTTTGAAAACGTTGATGCTTGCTTAGTGTTGATAATAGTTCACCAGGGGTTGAAATCACATCAAATATTGTTCTGTGCTCTGGGCGCGCAAAATTGTTTTCAATAATGTGATCCATCAGTTTTAATAAAGGGTCCCAGTAGTTATATGCATTCATAATGATTATTGGCTTATGGTGAATAGCAAGCTGTTTCCAAGTTATAATTTCAAAAAATTCATCCATACTACCAAACCCGCCAGGTAGAAGAAGAAATCCGTCAGATGTTTCTGCCATTTGCATTTTTCGTGTATGCATTGTGTCTACAATATGAATTTCATCAATATTGCTATGCCCACCCTCTGACACGTTTAAATGTCCAGGTATATAACCTGTCGCGTGTCCACCATTTTTTGTGATGCCACGGGCAACAGCACCCATCATGCTTAGTTTCCCACCGCCAAACACAAGCTTAATTT
>DPKF01000005.1 GCA_003542655.1 Holosporales bacterium | reverse complement strand
TCAGCATGATCATCCCATAAACAACGCATAACTTTCTTAAGCATATTCCCAGGTTGCATGATGTGACAATAATTTCTGCAATGCTTGATTAAGATCTGTTTTTTCATACAAAATCTCATAAATAAAGTGCACAATAGGCATACGAACATTATACTGCTTTGTTAATTCATATGCTGCTTTTGTTGTATAATACCCCTCAGCAACACTATTTAAATCATGTAGTATATCCTCAATCTTGCCGCCCTTTGCGATGGCAACACCAAGTGATGTATTTCTAGAATTTAAGCTATTACATGTTAGTGTTAAATCGCCAACACCACATAAACCCAACAACGTATCGGCATCACCGCCCATTGCAACAGCTAAGCGCCTTATTTCGCTTAGCCCACGTGTTATAAGGGCTGCTATAGTATTTTCACCATATCCAAGTCCTCTTGCAATACCGCACGCAATGGCCACAACATTTTTTAAAGAACCGGCAATTTGAACGGAAGTTATATCAGATGTGCCATACAAACGCATGCTTTCCGTACTTAGCCCGCGAATTAAGTCTTGACACAAAGCCTGATCTTTACACCCTAACGTTACGGCTGACAGCACTTGCTGCGCTGCTTCTTTAGCAAAATGAGGTCCTGACCAAATGCCTATAGGATTTTCTAAAGTACTTTCAATATAAGTACTTAATAAAAATGGCTTTTTAGGCAGTATGCCTTTAGCACAAATAATAAGCGGTGTATCCTTATTAAGGCATGGTTTGATTACAGGAATAAGTGTTTCAAAAGCATTTGTTGGCACAACCAATAAAACAACGAATGCATTAGAAAGTGCACTATAATCTTTTGCAATTGGTAAGCTGCCTAAAGGAACACCGGGCAAATAAGCATCATTTTTTTTAGATGCTATCAACGCCTGCGCATCTTCTAAACGGCTGGGTAATAAAACAACATTTTTTTGACTTAAATGAAAGTTTAAAGCTAAAGCGGTTCCATAAGCACCTGAACCAAAAACGACAATAGGTTTTTTATTGAGTATCGACAATTTAAATAGCGGTATCAGATTAGTGTCTACAGTCTAACCTTTTGCCAAATTCTTTACTACTCTTCAATAACAATCTGGAACTTTTTTGATGCTGCAATGTGAAACCGCAGCATATTAATTTATGCGTAAAAATGGCGCATATAATGCGCCACATTCAAAACAATTCTTCACAAATTAAAAAGTATAAGCTACTTTCAAACCTGCTTCAATCGTATTATTTTTTGGCTCGATATAACCTTTTTGAACATCCGACGCTGCAATATTCCAATACGTTATATAGGGACCAATTGACCATTTATTTTGATAATATTCTGTTGAAAATCGCGCACCAAAGCCTTTTTTTTGCTTATGAGATATGCCTTTTCCACTATTATCAACATCAATTCCACTGTATTGTCTGCCATAAATCATGTGATCATATTCAATGGTTGTTTGAATTTTAGAGAATTCATTAAGGGCAAAACGGTGCGTTAATCCAACAGGAATATAAATCATTGTGTTGGTTCTATGATAACCGTAATGCCCTGTTGATGATTTGGTTCCATAACCATCATGGTGTAAAAAGCGATACCCCAAACCAGTGAAGGGCGAAATAGATTGATTTGACAAAATAACATCTTTTCCAAAAAGTGGACGCATTTCATGATAATAGGTTGGATTATTATTATGAGTACCCGTTCTTTGTGACGAATATTTATGACGACCAAAGGCAAAGCGCACATCCCCTTTAAAGAAGAACCCCCTAGAAAATGGAACAGTTGCATTATAATCTAAGCCTGCAAGGGAACCTTTAAGTGCCATAAGACTAGGTTCTTTGTATGCGTAATAGCCCAAAGTAAAACCTAAGCTGTGCCCTTTATTTGAACCCAAAATTCTAGTATGTTGCACATCTGATGCACATTGATTTTCAAAAGCCATTGCATTATTAATTGCAAGCGCTGACCCCAGTATGAATTGAATTTTTTTCATAATGCCTCCTATTTAGTATAAATTAAACCTATTATCAGCCCCCTGTATACGGGAAAAGCAATAAAAACACCTAAATATTATGAATTTTCTGACGCGTTAGACCAGAATTTCCCCCACTTATTCCAATGATCTTGCCCTTTAACCACTATAAGATTAATGCCAACTTTTGTGGTTAACGCATTTAAATATGATTCTGTCACTGATATAGGAACAATTGTATCGATTTCCCCTGCAAAATGTACTTGGGGGATGGTGGATAGAATGTCAGCATAATCTGGTGGGTTAAAACTATGTGTTAAATCCGCAATTTGAAGTGTGTTAGTCCAACTCTTATGATCTAACATTCCGGAAAATGTTACAACTTTTTCAACAAAGAAATTAATAGTATAGGGTGAAAATGGTCGTTCAAATTGTTTGAACTTTTTCCCCTGAATCATTGCCGCCATTAATAGGGCAACAGCTCCACCACCCGAATATCCATAAATGGATATTGCCGCATTTGGAAAGGTGCTTGAAAGCTGCTTAAATATATAAGCATAAGTATTGATAACTTCGCTAGAATAACGTTGATAAGTCCATTCTTGCCATGTTGTTTTTTGATCTTGGATAAATTGACCTGGCCTGGCAAGATAAATAATTGTGGCGTTAGATTTATCATGAGTGGCTAGTTCAAAACCTGTTACTGGATAAGGCGTTGGATCCATCGATATGTGCATGCCATTAATCCAAGAAAGGCCATCACCTTCTATATAAAAATGAATCTCATGCGGACTGCCCTTTTTCATTGCGCCAAACAAGTCGTAATGTGGGGTCTTGTAATATTGGAGGTTGAATTGGCGGGTGTTTGCCAACTTTTCAGCTGTTGGCATGCCCAGATGCCCATAGTGTAGGCAACTAGATAAAAAACAAGACGCTAAACTTATCGTAAGCGTACGCCAATCAATAAAAAAATGACGATGCAGAAGCACCGTCATTATAGGCAAAAAATAGTTCACTGTTATTAAAATGCGTAGCGCACCATAACTTTAACAGAATTAATTTTTAGCGTTCCGTTTTTTTGATAATCGTAACCGATATTACCTGTTAATGCGTTGTTAACAGCCATATTCAAACCAGCACCAGCACCGTAAGTATTTTTATTTGTTCCTGACGCTGCTTGGGTAGACGCTGCTGTCGTGTTGTCGATTTTATCAGCTAACAAATCACGCGCATATGACAAAGCCAGATAAGGTTCTACCATATTGTTTACTCTATACCCAAAATTTAAGCCAGAGGTGAACCTGCTTAAGCGTGTATCAAGTGAATCTGTTGTTTCATTGTTGCTTTCTGTAAAGGCATTTTGCCTGTTATTAGCATATATGTAACCGATACTTCCAGCTAAATTTAAAGCATTAATAGATTTTGATACAGTAAGCGTAGGTGCTGCAAATATACGGTTTGCTACAGGCTTACTTGTAACTTTTTCACCTGTTGTTAGACCTGTGGCTAAATCTAGAGCGCGCCTGTAACCATCTTTCTTAGAGCGTGCATAACCACCAATTAGATCTAAACTCAAGAAATCCATTATTTGGTAACCAAAATATGGCATTATAGAAAAGGTATTATCGTCCATCTTTCCATTTTGGAATGTCATATCACTATTGGAGCGCGTATAAGATAAAGCTAAACCAACAAGTGCCTTTTCAGTAGCTTTCCAGTCAGCACCAACAACCAAAGTATGTTGTTTTGCGTCCCAGTTATTGTTTGCTTTACTGTCTGTTATTTTATCAAACCTATATTGAGTCCATACCCCGACATTCGGACTTGTCGAACCAGCATTTTCTCCCTTTTTCTTTTCTGAAGAACTGCTACCTGATCCTTGTTCTGAAGAGGAAGAAGAGGAAGAGGA
>DPKF01000147.1 GCA_003542655.1 Holosporales bacterium | reverse complement strand
TGGATGCTAGTTTCCGAAGAGATCTTTTGTTACACTGTGCCCAAAAAGCCCTAAAGGTATAACCTTAAAGCTGCCAAAACTTTGTGCACCCAACTGTTCCCCATTTCTATTTGTAATATTACCAACCGCACCAACATGAGAACCGCGTACAGTTAAATCATCCACAACAAGTTCTAAATCCCCACTTACTAATAAGCTTGATCGAGGACCAGATTCCCTCTCTTTCCATTTATTGTGCCAATGTGCCTCGTCATCTTCGTCAGTCCCTGCAACTGGTGGCGTTGTTATTTCACCTTTTGTTGCTTCAAAACGCGTTTTGCCATTAGCCTGTACAGCGCATGCCTGCAAGTAAATACTGTTAGTTGCTTTTAATAATAAACAAGTATCCTCCCCCAAATTACCTGCTGATATAATGGATCCAAATTCACTCACAATATCTTTAGCAATGATAGTTAAACCATTGTCTGAACGGATGAATGCACCATTTTTTTTACGTTTTATGTGTGCTATATCATTAGATACGTACCTAGCATCCTGATACCTATTTTGATAGGAAGAAAATCCTCCATGACGATGTGCATACTGTTGTTCTATACCTTGCCAGTGCCCAACACAGATTTTTCCTTGAGTTTTAAGGATTGTTTTACCTTTTCCATATAAGATGCCCCACGCATTATCAATGTCACCTTCAACTTCTATATTCAGTTCATCTTCGGTCAGAATGCCACCAAGATCTGTTTGCTTAAAAGCGTCAGATACTAAGTTTAAACTACTCGCATGAATGCGCCCAGCATTGGTAAAATCTTTTACATTAATGGTAAGGGGTATCGCAATAAGTTGCTGATTTTGACCCTCTCCTTCTGTCCAATAAAGCTTCAGATTCTGATCTTTTGGATTATGAAAGGTGTGCCCAATTAAGGTGATGCTTTTCGCTTGTATGTCATTTTTTAAAACCTCTGACAGATTAACGGCTTTTGACCCGTAAACCGTTAATGCCCCATTTAGGCGTAGTTTTCCTGTCTTTGTAACATCACGTAAAGCCATGCCGCGCATGCTTTCCCAAACACCCTGATTGGAAAAGGTGCCATACATAAGGCATCCATTTTTATGATTTGTATCCGTGTGGCCGGTTAAAAATGTTGCACCTTCTCTGTTTTGAATATCTTTTATCTTGTAAACACCATCCCAGTATTGAAATAACCCTTCGTTCATTAAATGTTCAACAATAAGGCCACGCTTAAAAGCACTTTCTTTAGAATTGATGTCTTTAAAGACGGCATGATCCCACTCACCTTGATTATCGTGAAGTGCTAAGGATCCTGTTACTGTATTTTGAACGCGCTTTGGCGCGTAGCCTTGATCAACTTGGGTCAGATCTAACGCACCTGCATTTTCTAAATCATAAGCACTTGTTATCTCTTCAGATGCTGGTTCATAAGCCAAACCTTGAATGCGCGCTTTAGCTCCTTCATTATTTGTAAACTTTTTTGTGTAAGTAAGGTATGCTAGCGCATACAATTCACCTGCATTAGTCAACGTATTCGTTACAACTTCTGCTTTAAAAAGCATAACAGGTATTTTTTTTCCATCTTTTTTAGCAAGGTTACGGATTGTTATAAAATCAGATAGTTGATGTACTTCAACTCGCCCTTCATTTTCTAAAGTTGTAAAATATCCACCACGAACCAATAAGGTTGCACCACTGTTATTTTTTAAATGTTTTGGTCCATAATGTTCATCAACATCAACAAGGTCTAAATAGCCGTTATTGATGATCCAATGGGTATCTCCATAACCAACTTGCAATTTGGTAAGTTTTGCTCTAGCACCCGATCTGTTTGTAAAACCACACACTGTGTTATTATCATTCATGCGGCGGTGTATCTTTGTGACGCCTTGCG
Source organism: Holosporales bacterium (assembly GCA_003542655.1). Classification (GTDB taxonomy): domain Bacteria; phylum Pseudomonadota; class Alphaproteobacteria; order Paracaedibacterales; family UBA11393; genus UBA11393. The sequence goes on along the minus strand of DPKF01000147.1, from coordinate 3,994 downwards.
TCTCTAAACTGCCTGCATTATCTATAGAATCAAATTCACCATCCCCAGAAAATAAAGCGCCTACTTGTTTTTGTGACACAGCTTTATTAACAAATGTGCCAATTTTATAGGTACCTGCTGCTGTTAATGTTGCCCCTTTTTGATTTGTAAGCGTTTTTACTGAAAGTTTGGATGCACCTTCTAAAACCAAATGCCCTTTGTTAGTAATTTCGGTCACATTAATATGCGCATCTTGGGCATTAAAACGGGCATTTTTATGATCTATATGCAACGTTCTGCCCCTTAAATGACTGCCAGCCAAAAGTGTCATGACATTTTCATTGTGTACAGTTACAACATTTGCTGTTAGTTTTCCGTTATAGGTTGCTTCAATCCCCAAATTATTAAGTGCGCTAAAATGACCAGTAAGGGCACCCTCAAGAACATCATGATTATTAAGAACAGCTTGATTGCCTGTCATTCTCTCAACAATAGCTGTACCGTAATTGTTAAAGGTTGTTTTATGAAGACGCATATGTTGAACCTGAAGCTGCCCTTCTTCTTGAAGCGTCATCACAGCCTCAGCAGCACCCGCAGGTTTTATATAATCAAGATGGGTGATATCATTTCCGGCACCCCTAATTTCTAAAGAGCGCGCCTGAACGCAAATGCCATGTGCCCTTAAATTTTGAACAGTAACGCCGCCCATAATGGATATATAAAGATTCCGGTTTGTCTTAGCATTTCCTTTGCTGGTTATAGATAGATCACCTGTCTCTGTTGTTATCAGGAAAAGGTCTTTCAGACTGTCATCAACAATGCCAGCAATTTCTACATTCATTTGCGGTAACTGAGAGAGCAAAGATTTTTCTCCCCTAAAAAAATCTGGTGTTAAAAGGGTTGAACACACTTCTTTTACTGAAAGTTTTGATTCTTGCGTATAGGAATCCTCTATATTATTTTGGTTTTGCTGTGTTTGCGTCGCATATAACCGGTCTGAAACAGATATATTAAGGCGCATGCCCCTTACCTGATTAGCAGCATCAAATTCAGGCACAATATGCAAACCAACATAGCCATTTTCATGAAAATGATGTTGCCGGGGCAAAATAGGGTTAGCCCATAAAATGCTGGCAAACGTCTGACTTAAAAAGCAAAAAAGCGTAAAGGAAGCAATGCGCGACATTGTCTTCGATGACAAATCTAAAACAGCAGCTCGTTCTACTGCTGCGCCATCTGTTTGACTGTTTATTTGTGCCTGTGGTTTTGTCTTTTTTGCAAAGAAGTTGTTTAAAGTCTGTGTCATATTCATCGCGTATTCTCCTATGATTAACGCTTAATCCCGATATATGCAACGCCACAGCTTTTCATTTATTTGCCTTATTTAGGCACAAAAAAAGACCCTAAGTTTTTATCTTAGAGCCGCTTTTTTGTTTGATCTGATTCTTGTTCTGTTAAAGGCAAACAAGTATAACGCGTAAAACTAGTTAGTCTATACAGTAAACAATTTTTTAAAGTATTATTTTGATTTAACGATAATTTCATCAACTTGAATCAATTGTTAATATTTCGTTAACATCATAAAACGACATTTAAAATATGAAGTCAACAAAAAAAATTGACTGTGTTATGTTTCTATAAATAAACGGCCATTTATATAAATTTTTCAAGCGGAGTCTATCGCGTTTAGACAGTCCACGACAAATAGGACAATTGATTGTAGAGTCCATGCAAACTAAAAATCAAGCTTGAATTAATTTTGATAAATCTAAATCTTTTAAAAAATGTGGCAAACTTAAAACGTCAATTCCATCAGGTGACGTAAATTCTCTCTTAATATTCTTCACAAGTTGAACTTTACGGGCACCATCTAAACTTTTGTTAAAAATTCGAAAGGCAGATGATGGCTCATCTTTTTTCGTTTTAACTTCAACAGCAAGTATTGGTTTATCATCTATGCACACACAAAAATCAATTTCATGACCATCTTTTGTTCTTAAATAATGCAAACTTCCTTTATATCCTTTTGTGTCTTCTAAAAAATGAATTGCTTTTAATAACGCACAAGCAACTAAGTTTTCTAATTGCGCACCTGGATCTTTTATGCGCGCAACATCATAAAAATAAATTTTTGGTTCTTTAAGAATTGATCGGGCTACATTGCGATGATAAGGGGTTATACGAAAAACGGCGTAAATATTTTCAAGCATATCTATCCAGTTTTTTACAGTTTTATGATCAGCCTGCACATCTCGCGCTAAGGATGCATGACTTAACTGACTGCCTGCACGACTTTTCAAAAGATCTACTAAGATTTCAAGCATTTTTATATGTCGAATAGCATATAAGTCTAAAAAATCTTGTCTTAGCATAATGTCTAGATGTGATTTTTGCCAACGTCTATAAAAATCAAGATCGGCTTTCAAAAAAGGTTCTGGAAACCCACTAAACTGTAAAATATTTTCCATTGCCTTAACGGGGTCGTTTTCCCAGTATAAGCAAGCTTCTTGAATATCTATTGGGTGCAATCTATAAGAAAAATAACGTCCAGCAAGAGAATCCCCAACTTTTCTAAAAGTATCAAATTGAGCGCTTCCCGTCACTATAAGACACGGCGTCTTTTTCTCAGTATCATATACCCCTTTAATCCAACGCTTCCACTGCGGCATTTTATGCAGTTCATCAAATATGACTGCATCTCCGTTTCTATTCCAATATTTCTTACGCAATCTTTCTCTATCTTCAGATAAATCAAAGTTCAGATAGTCGCAGTTATGAAATAAATTTTTGGTAAGCGTTGTTTTTCCTGTTTGTCTTGGCCCGGATAGTAATATCATTTTTTGATCAGAGTCTGCTTTTATGAATGACTGAATATAGCGCTGCATGAAAAATATATATAAATGTGTATATATTCCCATTTTAGACATAATTACCAAAAAGTCAAGACTTTTTGGTAAGTCCAACCACTTTAGTCAAAAAATACATTCATATATAAAAAATCCATTTATTTTCATCCACAAACCCTAAAAACATATTTATAGACGCTTTGTATTTAGGGACATATTTTATGGACTGTTTTAGAGGAAGTTTGATATAGTAAAGACGGCCGTCTATAAAACGAACATTTGTTGATAAAAGTTTTTAAGCAAATGTGATGTAAATTTCCACAAATCTTCTAACCGCGTTTCATCTCTTGTGTACTCAGGTGTCAAAAAACGACGCATTTCTGTTTTAAATTCCTGAATAAGTTTTTCGTCTTTTCCCATCGCATCAACTCTGTGTTTGTATTCTTCAAGAAAAAATGTTAATTCAATTTTTCGATCTTTTATTTTGAACGGTATTAGATCTATTGTGGGTATAATATTTTTGCTGTGACACCAGCTTATATCCCATATATCTCTGTATTTTATCCTATTAGGCCTTAATGCGAATGCTATCAATTTATCCGTATAAATTTCTTCCAAACTTTGAGCATTTACAACTAGACCTGAAGTTCCAAAATCAACTCCATATGGATTTAGAATCATCTGGGGGCTAATATCATAAGATTTTAACGCACATATATCGATATTAATGCGCTGGGTTGGTAAATGTTTGGATGCTTCCCTTGTTTCAATTCTAATTTTCCAAGTGTCCACTAGATCTGTATCTTTTTTAGGCTCAGAAACCTGAACGTTAAGTTCATATTTATTTTTTAACGTGCTGGTTATTACCCTGCCCAAATCAATAAGACTTCCTCTATTAAAATCCAAACCACCTGTAAAGTCTAGATCTTCACTAAGCCTTACACCACCATAACAAGCCCGCAAACAGGTTCCACCGATAAATGTAAGGTGTGTCAAAAGTTTTGCATTACGCATTGCAAGCAAAATATCATGATGCAAAATTTCTTTTTCTACAACGGATCTAAGGTGCATGAGTTTAGGCTGGTTTTTCAAAGCCGCATTAACAACTTTATCAAACATGATCATGAATCATCTCCCATTGTAGCAAATCCGTATTTCTTTTTGTTTTT
>DPKF01000045.1 GCA_003542655.1 Holosporales bacterium | reverse complement strand
CCAACAACGATGCCAAGATATATAGCCAGTTTAGATAAATCAAGCCCTGCTTGCATATCGTGAACAAATTCAGTGATAAAGGCAAAGACAGCAATAGGCATGACCAAGACAACACTTTTAATTAAATTCATAACAACGCTAAAGATGCTATCTAAAAATTCATGTGCCGCCATGCGCTTTTTCTCTGGCAGAGATAAAATACCAAGCCCAAAAAATATAGCAATCATCAAGACACCAATCACATTATGTTCCACAAAAGGCTGCATAATGTTGGATGGGATAAAACTATTTAAGAGTTGTTCTGTATAGCTTCCTGAGGCAGCACTTAGTGTGTTATCAGGAATTTGTGTCATATTTTGTAATTTTGGTCTAAAAATTGCAAAAAGAGCCGCTGCAAAAGAAGCGGATACAATGGTTGTAAGCAATGTATAACGAACGATGCGAAGACCAATTCTTTGTAATGTTTGCCAATTACCAAGCCCTGATAATGTTGATAGAAGGGCAAAACTAATTACCGGTAAGGACAGTAGTTTTAAAACACGCATAAATATGTCTGCAATTGTTTTTGCAAATATATTTAGATATGCAATATCCAGTAAACCATAAACAATACCTGCAGAGACCGCTATTGGTATAGCCAAGGGGCTTTTCATATAGTTAATCATACTATTGTATCATCATCTTTCTTTTTTGTATCATCTTCGCTCATACCTTCTTTAAATGCCCGAATTCCTTTTGCAAGATCACGCATAACATTTGGTAATTTTCCTGCACCAAAGACGACAAGCACAACAACCAGTAGCAAGGCTAGGTGCCCAAAACTTAAACCCATATTACTTTCCTAACTATTTAAAATTACCTTACACTGTACCATGAAAGGGGCTGCACGTGCAAAAATAAGTATGGTTTATAATTTAAAGTTCTTTCCGCATGACTGAAACAAAGAAACCATCTGTTTGATGATCTAAAGGTGTTAATTGAAGGCCTTCAGCGTCCTGTTTTTCTTTTAGTTTTTTGATGATTTCAGGTTGGTTTTCACCAATAGGTTCCAGACTAAATTCTGGGTTATTTGCTAAAAATTTTTGAATTTGATCATGATTTTCAGCGCGCCAGATAGAACATGTTGCATAAACGAATAATCCACCGGGGCGAATATATTTTTTAGCCGTTTCTAAAATATCTTGCTGTTTTACAAGCAGTTCTTTTAAATCTTTTTGCGTAAACGTTATTTTAAGATCCGGATTTCTGCGCCATGTTCCTGAACCTGAGCAGGGAACATCAATTAAGACACAGTCAAAATAATTTTGGTGGCGTTTCCACCACTTTGTATCATCTAGTTCTTTTGCTTGCACATTATGAACGCCAGCACGTCTGTAACGTTTGACACCTTGTTTTAGACGCCACGGTAATAAATCAGTTGCAACGAGTCGCCCTTTATTCTTCATTATTGCTGACATTAAAAGGGTTTTACCACCAGCCCCAGCACAGTAATCAAGAACATTTTCACCCGGTTTTACATTGGCAAATAAAGAAACAAGTTGAGCACCTTCATCTTGTACTTCAATGATACCCTTTTTCCAAATGGAGAGTTCTTGTAAGGGAATTCTATTTTTAAGGCGTATACCAAATGGGCTTAAATCAGTTGCCTGTGCCACAATACCATTGCGTTTAAAGGTGTCTAAAACTTCTTCTCGGTTGCCTGTAAATGGGTTGATGCGAATATCAAAGGGGGCTTGTTCGTGCAGTGCTTTAAAATGGTCATCTAAATTTCCGGGTAAATCTTGAAAATAGGGTAGGGACCATTTTGGAATAATAATCTGATTTTCTGCAAAAACAGAAAGGGCTTTTTCTATGATTATTTTTTCATGCTCGTTTGGCAGTTTAATGCCGTAACGCTGTGAATAGGGTCTTGGATCATTTGCAAAGTCATCTTTCATGATTTCAAAGGATAAGCCATTTTTAAACGCCCAATAGGTTAACGTTAATAGGCGGGGTGTGAGAGCCCCTTTCAGGGCATTAGCATAACCATGGTAAAAACGCAAAATTTCAAAAAATGAATCACCAAGATATTTGCGGTCATGTGAGCCCATGAACTTGCGTGTTCTGCAGTAATCGACAAAAATATTATCTGCGGGTGCTTTATTATCAGCATCTAGAATGTATGTTAGTAATTCTTCGATAGAACGAAGACGGGCACTTTGTTTCATTGTTTAAGCTCACATTACGAATACCGTATTATAGCACTTTCTTGAATGTTTTGGCTGTAAAAAAGTTGTGCACGTGCGTGTTAGCACTTGAAACTACTTTTTTTTAGATAGTGATAATTGAATTGTTTCGTTTTCTTTTTGAAAACTTGTTGTATAACTAAGGCTGTTTGCAAGGTTGATTAAAAATGCTGGCATAACATTGCGTGTGTTTATTGCATGTTGGTCTATGTTATTCATGTTGAGAATTTTTTGATACTCTTCTCGCATAGGGCAAACTGGTCCTTTGCTTATGATGATAAAATTATTTTTATTAATTGCGTTAATGTAACAATCTCCGCCACGTATAAGGGGTTCCATCATCATATAGGTGAAGCCCATTAATAGGCGAGATGTACCTTCTTGAAAAAAGAGGCAATTTAAATCTTGCCAATGTATGGTGATATTTTTAGTTTTAGCGTATTTATTGAGTAAATTGACAAAATCAGAAAGCTCTGGCCCTTTAGCACCAGGCATCATTAACGTGCGATAGAAGTTTAACTTAAATTCTAATGCGTTGTAACTATCGTAAGTAAACTGAATAGTATCGGTCGCTTCGTCTTTTAGTGATTCTAGGCCCATCCCCATGGCCCCAAGGGGGGTAGACAAATCATGACATATTTTTGCTGTCATCATAAAGAGTATTTCAGATTCTGACATTAATGTGTGCAATAAAGATAAACTCCAAATTCTATGATACATAAAGAATAAGAAGAATAATATATTTTATTCATGTTTTTCATGTAAACTGTTAGAAAATAAAATTAACTAATTATTTAGCATCGGCTGATATGCTATAAGAATAGAATATTGAAAGGTATAAAAATGCGTCATTTTATTTACTTACTGTTTAGTTTATGTGGTTGTTCATTACTTGCCTTTGCAGTTGAGGATAATACAGAGGTTTCATCAAAAAACAATCGCAAAGAAGAACTGCAAGAAAAAAATAAAAAACCTGTACACTTTCAGGACCCTGCTGTTGCTAGCAATACTGCATCAGCTTCTGACCAAGCAGATTTTGCGCCGGCTGTATTTCCAAACTATTTTGGTTTTATTCCTGAAAATGAAGCATTGGCTTTGATGAATAAAAGCATAGCCTCTGTCTTAAGCCGGCTACAAATTCCATATATTGATCCTGCACAACCGACCAACGCAGATGGTTCGCCCCGTATTAAAAAAGATGTTTTTTTTATTACCTTAGAGGGTATTATTAAGCGCGTAGACCCCGGTGCAAAGGTTTATATATCGGGCGGTGTGGTGCGCAGTATTTTGGGCTATGTATATAAAAAACTGTATCATGAACATCAACGCGCCTTAGTTGAAGCAGTCAATATGTCCGATGTCGATATGAAAGCGCTTGTGCAAAATACGTTTGATCGCATTATTGATGGGCGCAGTCGAAAAGAAGAACCCATTATGTTGCATGATAGCTATTCACAGCTTCCGGCAAAAGATATTGACATGTTAACAGCACTTGGCATTGGTAACGACCTTGATATTCTTGTTAAATTTTCTAATAACTTTACTGGTAATAAAAAAGCCATTATGGACGAGGCAACTGATTTTATAAACAGTGCAGAACATGCCCTTGGGTTGCGTGATGATACATCCAGTTTAAAAAAATCTATTGTGCCCATTGGGGACGTCAAAGATTATGACACGCAAGTTGGCACAGATAGAAGCGGTAAAAATGCCGTTACACAAGGTGGGTCAAGCTTAGACTGGTTAGCATTTCCTGTGAGTGTAGCCTCAGGCAACACTATGCTGATGCCAACAGATTATCAAGAAATTATGAAGCATTTTATGAAGGGCCAGCTTGATTATATTCAAAGCCCAACAACACCCACACCCGATAAGCAGACTATAAGGGGGCTGCGCGCCCTTCTTGAATTACCTTTTTTAAACTATACGGCAAATGGGTTTGAAATTATTAAGGCCGAGCTTGAGGCGCTGATTGCTAAAGGATCGATTTCCTTTCTTGCACAAGAACAAATTGGCAAAATGATTCGTAACGCCCGTTTTGAAGGGGCAAAAAACCGCTTTTCATCCTCCATCCCAGGGCTATCTGCAGATAGTATTGAAGGGCTTGTTCACCAGATGGCAGCAAAACATAGCAGTGCTAAAATTCCAGAATTTATGGTGAAAAATGATCCGGCTTTACGCCATGGAATAGATAAAGGTGGGTTCGCTAAAGCTGGAATTCTGATGCCAGTGGATGCCTTTATAAAAAACCATACAGATAACGGCATTCTTTATCATGGTACCCCCGATTTTACCAATGTTTTAAATATGATTCGTAACGGCATGATGTTAAGTATAGATAAGAAGCAAGGCATAGCTGCATATGGTCGTGGGGTGTATACTGATCAAACCAGAAGCACGGCAGAGTCGTATACACAAAATACGGGCGTGGTTCTTGAACTGAAGGTGCAAGAAAAGGGACTTCGGGTTCTCGATTGGCAAACCGCTAGAAAGAACCTAGAAATCATAAGCCTATTCGACATTAAAGGAGCACTCAGTAATGAAAAGGTTGATATGATATTTGAAAAATTAGCATCAGACTATGATATCGATATTATTATTACTCGTTTTCCCTTAATTCAAAATGCTGCGGCAATTACTTTACCTAAAAAAAGTAGGGATATTCTTAAGTTGCAAATCCAACACGTTGAAAACAACTTAAACGCCCATATGCAAAACGAATTAAAACCTGCTATTGAAGCGCGTGAAATAATACAGTGCTTTAACTATCTACACCCTAAAGGAAAATGTGTAAAATTTTCTAGTCTTTTGGGTATAGCTATATCAGAAAATACTAAACAGCAAGCAACGGCACTTCTTTTAAGATATTTACAGCAAAGGAATGCATCTTCTTTGAGATATGAACATGATGTTGCTGATGCAGTCTATTCTATGATTTTATCCCGTGGTAAAAAGGATTGGAATACTCAAGAAGATAAAGAAATTTATGCAACTGCCCTTAAGGTGTATAAAAAATATATAGAAGATTGTAATAAGAACAAATCTGTTTCTGATGAACTGGTTGCCAGTATTATTGCGTTAAAGAACGCAGGTATCACTGTTTTCCCCGGAGATCTAGAAAATTTGATTCCCGTTTTGGATAAAGTTACAAACATAAATAAGATAATAGAAACAATTCAGGAACTGCAGAAAGAAGCGGATCTGCAAATTCTTTCTGAAGATATTAAGGATGTGATTACCTTGTTAGAATCGGGGGCAATTACCCCAGAAATAAAGCAAACGCTTAAGTCACTGAAGGAAAAAACAGGTATTGCTATTTCTGTTGACGTTTTACAAACGTTCATTCCCGTTTTGGATCAAGTCACAGACATAGGTAAGATAATAGAAACAATTCAGGAATTGCAGGAAAAAACAGGTATTGCTATTTCTGTTGACCATTTACAAACGTTGATTCCCGTTTTGGATCAAGTCACAGACATAGGTAAGATAATAGAAACAATTCAGGAACTGCAGAAAGAAGCAGGTCTGCAAATTCTTTCTAAAGATATTCAGGATGTGATTACCTTGTTAGAATCGGGGGCAATTACCCCAGAAATAAAGCAAACGCTTAAGTCACTGAAGGAAAAAACAGGTATTGCTATTTCTGTTGACAATTTACAAACGTTCATTCCCGTTTTGGATCAAGTCACAGACATAGGTAAGATAATAGAAACAATTCAGGAATTGCAGGAAAAAACAGGTATTGCTATTTCTGGAGACGGGCTTACATGGATTGTTTCCGTTTTGGATCAAGTCACAGACATAGATTATATAATAGAAAAAATTCAGTCACTGAAGGAAAAAACAGGTATTGCTATTTCTGGCAACCAGCTTACATGGATTATTCCCGTTTTGGGTAAAGTCACAGACATAGATTATATAATAGAAACAATTAGGGATCTGAAGAAAGAAGGCTGTATTTCTAGTGATTTTATTTCTAATGATTTGAATCCGCTAAAAAGGTTGTTTCTCCTTTTGGATAAGGTGCAAAACAAAAAAAAGGTCACAAAAAATATATCTAAGTTGCGTGAAGCAGGTGTGGAGATTATTGACCACGCTTTAGCAAGGCTGGTTCCTGTTTTGGATAAAGTCACAAACATAAATGAGGTCGCATCCCGTATAGCTAGATTGCTGAAAGCAGGTATATCTATTTCTAACGGCAATCTAAATGATTTGATTCCCGTTTTAGATAAAGTCACAAACATAGATGAGATAATAGAAAAGCTTAATACCCTTCCCCCAGCAGAAAAAGATACTCTGCTCAACAAAAAGAACGGTTTAACGAATTTTCTTGTTCAGCACAGTCAAGAATCAGCCACAAAAGAGAGGGCAGATGGTGTGACAGAAGGGGATACTGTCGCTTCCGTTAAGTAAAGTAGAAAAGGTGCATTAAATTAGCCAAATTTTTGTTCTTTTTTAAGGGTGGAACGAATCAGATTTTTCTTCAGCTTTTAATGGATGTATGCTATGTTGTTTAAGTGATCGTTTACTTATAAAAAGAGGTTGAGTCGTGTTAGAGGTTATTTTTAATGGGTGTGCAGGTCGTATTGAAGGAAGATTTCATCAAGCTGTTAAAAAAAATGCTCCAATTGCTTTAGTTTTAGCTCCCCATCCAAAACAGGGGGGGACAATGAATAATCGTATAACGCATACTCTTTTTAAAACTTTTGCCTATAAGGGGTTTTCAGTTTTGAAATTTAACTACCGTGG
>DPKF01000018.1:3212-8577 GCA_003542655.1 Holosporales bacterium | reverse complement strand
ATGCTTGGGCCATTTCAGCCCTGTTCTCACGTATTAACATCTGCTGGAGCACATCTTTGATTTTATGCAAATATAAAACATCTTTTGCAGCATATTGTTGTTGAAGTGTGGTTAGATTTTCTGCACCCCAATCGGATGTCTGTTCCTCTTTTGACAGATCAATACCAATAAAATCTTTACATAAATCTTTCAAACTATGTCTGCCTGTATATGTTCTGCATAAACGTGATGCAATTTTGGTACAGAAAATATTTTGAATCTCAATATTAAATGTGTACATAAGAATAGAAACATCAAAGCGTGCGTAATGAAAAAGTTTTATTACTTTTTTATCTAATAATAATTTTACTAAATTTGGGGCCTGATGCCCCTTAATATTTGGTATTTGAACCAAGTGAATGGGGTCTGTATCATGACCACTAAATAACTGAACAACACAAAGGCGATCACGCGCATGGATAAGCCCCATGGCTTCAGTATCTATGGCAACTGACCCCTTAAAAGAAACGTTATCAGGCAAATCGCCCTGATGCACAATGATATTATTTTTCATTTTATCAATCATTTATAGTCAACGTATATTGATTGTAGCTTATATGATCAAATTTCTAAAACTTAATTTTTGCACGCGGCGCTTCTATACGTTAACGATACATAATAAAAAAGGTCGGGGAAAGTGCCCCGACCTTATAAGATCTAATTTTTTTCTATTAGAAAGAGTAGCGTGCTGTTGCCAAAACACGATTCCCGGATGCTTTTAAGCATCTTGTCAATGTTGAATCTTTCATGCCCTTTTTAACTGAGTGCATGTATTCAAGGCCTAATTTAACATCTTCAACCGGGGTCCACATAAGGTTAGCGAAATAACGATCAATTGAACGTGTCGGTACACGTGCACCATTTTCTAACATCACATTCGTTCCACCTGCTCCGCTTTGACCAGCAAGATTATAGGTTAAACCTGTTTCAAGCATGCCAGCTTTGTTAACCTTACCACGAGAGAAACCAAGATTCATTGCCCACATATCGTTAAATGGTTGTGTTAAACCAACACCCCATTGTGTTGTTGTCTGCAACATTAGTTTGTTTGTTGCCGTGTCCAGAACGGCTGAATGGCCTTCATATTCTGCAATATATTGGTTCACACCGCGACCATAATTTAATACAGCTGAAACATAACCACCTTTTGCCGTCATTATTTTAACGTCAGTACCCAAACCATATCCCGTTTTAGAAACGCGACGACCTGCAAAGCTGCTTTGCTCTTTAAAAGATAGCTTTCTTACAACACCACGAAGACCAAATTCATGACCGTTACCAACAGCAAAATTCATGCGTGTTGCAAAATCAGGAAGATTATGTTCTGCGCGGTCTTGACCACTACCCGTTTTATTTATTACAACTGCTTTGCCTGCAGGGTTGTTTGCCCCCGCACTGTTAAAGCTAATATAATCAGCACTTGGACGTTCTAGAGAGTTTACCCATGTGAACATTTTATTTGCTTTCCATGTGTAGCGCAAAACAGGTTGACGTGTTGAATCACCATATTGTCCAACAAAGTCAGCAGTGCTGGCTTGCGGGAAATTATGGAATGTTGAATAATCCTGACCGATTGTCCATTGGCCAATATCAATAAACGCAAGACGCAGTCTTAACTTTAAAGATCCACTTATGGATGGGTTGCTTAGCGCATATGTAGCAGCGACAGTGCTGCTGTTTGCTTTTCCATATGTTTGGTCAGCATAGAAATCAGTTTCTAATGTACCTTTAATATCACCAAATTTGCATGTTCTTGTTAACATGTTAAGTTTTAAGCGTGTTTGCTTCATATGACCAGAAACAACACCTTTTTTATTAGGTGAGTTGATAGCACCCGGAGCGCCAGGCGTATCGTTTAATCTATTCCATGCAAAATGATATGCTTGGCTATAATCACCGGTAAATGCACCAATGTCATAGTTTAATACCGCATGCACATAACCGTGAACGCCAATGAATACATTGTCTGTTAACTTCATATAGCCAACTGGTGTTGCTGCACTCTTATTGTCACAAGCTGAATCACAGTACACTTTTTCTTCTTTTATCTGTACTGCCTTTACAGGCATTGCTTTTACATGAGCAAGCTTTGCATTCATTGGTTTTTTATTAACAGCTTTTGCCTGAACTTCTTTTTCAGGTATTGGATTTGCATTCTCTGGTGTTCCAGTGGTCGCAAAAGCTGTAGATGCTACAGACATAGATGCGCCTAATAGTAATAAATGTTTTAATTTCATTTTATCTCCAAAATTGAAATTAGTTGCCTATATATAAAGTTTTAATCAAATTATGATAAAAGTAAACATCAGTGCAATTATAAAATTTTAATTAAATTTTAACATATGGTATTTTTGTCACACTTTTTACGATTGTAGCGACTGAATTTTTGGTAACAATAAGAAAAAAGTTCCGTTAGCATTTAAAACACCAGCTTTTTCGCCCGCATTATGGCCAGTTCCAAAGAAATAATCGCCGCGAATACCACCTTTAATAGCGCCACCAGTATCTTGCGCAACCATAAGGCGTTGAAATGATCCTAAATTTTTGTCACACATATCCAGCCATAAGGGGGTGCCAAGCGCAACAAATTTTGGATCAATCGCCATTGATCGCCCCGCTGTGATGGGAACATTTTGAGATCCTATAGGGCCCATTCCACCTTTTCTAATCATAAAAAAAACATAGCTCTCATTTGAAGACATAATCTCTTCCGCCTTAGAAGGGTTATTTTTTAGCCACTGCGAAATCGATTGCATCGTAATAGGGTCTCTGTCTTTTACTAAATAGCCTTGATCTAATAAAGTTCTTCCAATGGGTGTATAGGGTTGTTTGTTGCCAGATGAATAACCCAGATGAAGCATTTTGCCATTTTGCAAACGCACACGACCTGATCCTTGAACTTGTATAAAAAATGCAGCTATAGGATCATCCACATAAACAAGTTCTAAATTTCTACCTTTTAATGCACCACGAACAATGTCTTTTCGGGGCAGTGTTGCCAGTGTCCTAGAATTTGGTTTTTTATATAAAGGTGTTTGATATTTACCGTGCCTTGTTAAAGATCCATTTAAAATAGGTTCATAATATCCAGTAAAAATACCATCATTAGATCCATTAACAGTCACTTTATAGGGGGTAAGATGTTTGGTTATAAGCTGACGTAATTCTTGCTCATGCTGAATAGGCCTATTCAAAAGACAATGGCAAAGCGGCGTAAAATCTTCCATTGTCCTATAACCAAATGCCGAATAATATTTTTTATTTGGGTTTTTAATAATAGCTTCACAGCTTGTTTTCAAAGCAGGAAGCGCCTCAACCATGCGATCTCTATGAAAACTTGGGAGTTGTTCATAATCTATAGGCGTTAAGGTTAAATGTGTATCAGGACCTGTACAATTTGTAAGCAATACAATCAGCAGCCCTAAGAAAAGTATGTGGATAGATCTAAACATGTGGTATATTCCTAGATTAAATAATTTTTTTTATAATATCTTTAGCATTAAAACCAGTAATTAAAACTGATTTTGCACGCTGTAATTGCCCTGATTGTATGCTGATTGCATTTTTTGGGCAATTAAAAAGATTTTGCAAAAAATGAATAACCGCTTTATTTGCTTTACCGTCCACAGCAGGTTCTTGAATAAATATTTTTAAAGTTGTATGAAATTGTCCAGCTTCAATGCTGCCAATTTTATTTTTTACAGCATTTGGTGTGACTTTTATATATAAAATAACCCCATCAAGGGTTTCTTTGATGGGCATATCTTTAAGGGGTGGACAAAATAACATGCTAATTTTTAATGCCTAAATATGGGTGTTTTTCTGAGCAACCATTTTGTAATGAGTATCATAATAAACGCGCAAACAATTACAGGCCCTATGGGAAGGGAAAGGTAAAATGATCCCAATACACCGATTGGGAAAGAAAAGAACGCAAATAACAGCGCTTTTTTTATCGTTTCTTTTGGTGATGCCGTGGTTGTAAAAACAGCGGTACAGGGAATTATTAAAAGTGCGGGCGCTATGAGCGCACCAACCCAATGGATAGCAACAGCAATTACAATGGCTGACGTTAATAAAAATAATAAGCGAATTTGTTTTACATTTAAGCCCGACTGTTGTGCGAGTTCTGAATCTAAAATATAAAGGATAAGTTGTTTATGGAAAATGCCTAAATAAATATTGACAACAATAGCAAGAATAGCAAGCCAGGATAAGCTTTGATAATCCATAGAAAGCAAGTCACCAAATAAAATATGCTTTAACGTATTATCTTGTCCGCAAAGGTGTAAAATCACCAGACCAAAGGACATGCCGCCATACGACAATAAAGATAATGCCGTATCATTTGAAAGACTCTTTTTAGACGTAAACTGATCGAAAAGCAAAACAAAGCCCACAAGATAAACAATGGTCCCTAGATGGTAAAAGGGAAAATGAAACAAAACACTTAAGGCAATACCTAAAATGGCACTGTGCGACAAAGTATCACCCAAAAAAGCCATACGCTGCCAAAGCAAATAGCACCCAAGGGGTGCTAACAAAAAGCTGAGGCAGACACCAGATAGTAGTGCTATTAAAAGGGGTTCGTTCATGAATAGAACTAACTTTCCAACTGTTCTGCTGCAAAATCCCAATTGACTAAATGTTTCAGAAAGGTATCAACGTAATCCGGACGGCGATTTTTAAAATCAACATAATAAGCATGTTCCCACACGTCACATGTTAAGAGTGGTTTTGACCCTTGCGTCATCGGTGTTTCAGCATTAGACGTTTTGACGATTTTTAGATTTGCGCCTTCTTGAACCAGCCAAGCCCAGCCTGATCCAAATTGTGTTAAGCACGCTGTTTTAAACAGTGTTTTAAATGTCTCAAGAGAACCAAAGTTTTTTTCAATCATGTCTTTAAGAATGCCTTTAGGATCTCCACCACCATTTGGTGATAGACAGTGCCAATAAAAAGTATGGTTCCAGACTTGCGCTGCATTGTTAAAGAGACCGGCAAGATCTGACTTTCCTGATGTTTTTAATATAATTTCTTCAAGTGACAGGTTTGATAAGTCGGAATTTTCTAACAGATTATTTAAATTAGTCACATATGTTTGATGATGCTTACCATAATGCAATTCCAAGGTTTCTTGGCTAATATGAGGCGACAAAGCATCTAGAGCGTACGGCAATTGAGGGAGGATATGTTGCATTTTCGACGTTTTTAAAATTAACTATCCCTATTTTAAAGTATTTTTATAAAATTGGTAAGCTAAAAAATAGAAACGTAAAAGGCAGTGCAGTGGTAGCGGGAGAGGGACTTGAACCCCCGACACGCG
>DPKF01000018.1:0-3207 GCA_003542655.1 Holosporales bacterium | reverse complement strand
CTCTACCAACTGAGCTAAGGGCCCTAATATTATAACGTTCATTCTAACATGTTTTACCAGTCATGTCAAATGGTGCCTACTGCCAGACTCGAACTGGCACGCCCATACAGGCGACAGATTTTAAGTCTGTTGTGTCTACCGATTCCACCAAGCAGGCTCAAACCTATTCTGATATATTGGTGTGTGTAAGTCAATATAAAATTGTTCTCATTTTAAGTTTTTTAAGAATAAATAGACCATTCTCGTGAAAGATTTTACGATACAACCCAAATATATATAATTCTAAGGATTTGGACGCTTTAAGATAATGACTTTTTTAATGCATCTTGGATCAGCATCTAAAATTTCAAATTCAAACCCATCTGGATGCACAATAATTTCCCCGCGTGTGGGAACGCGGTTTGCTATGTTGTTGATAAGCCCTCCAAGTGTTTCAATATCTTCTCCATTTTGTTGCTCTACAGCTATTTTGCACGATAATTTTTCCTCTAACTCTTCCAACAATATGCGTGCATCTACTAAAACCGTTCCATCTTCTTTAATATTAATTTGTGCGGTTTGTTGATAGTCAGCATCTTGAATATCACCAACAATTTCTTCTATTAAATCTGAAAAACAAACCATACCGTCTGTTCCACCATGCTCGTCAGCCACGATGGCAATATTGTGCGCATTTTGCTTCATTTCCAGTAAAAGGTCCAATATTTGCATAGCAGGCGAAATAAACAAAACACTTTTGCGGATTAGGTGCTGAATGTTTAATTCTTTTTTATTATAAATAAAAGAAAGAATATCTTTGATGTGCACATAACCAATAATTGTATCGAGCGTATCATGGAAAATAGGCATAGCACTATAACCATGATGCACCATAAGCCCCAGTAAATCATCAGGTGAAACGGTGTCTGGCGCTGCTATAATTTCTGCACGTGGCACCATGACATCTTCAGCTTTAAGGTCGCGAAGATCAAGCACATTACCAAGAAGTTGTCGTTCATCAGATTTGATACTCATATCTTTTTCTTCAATTAGATCTTCAATCGTATCGCGTACTGTCTCGGGTTCGCCACGTTTAAGTATTTTTTTAATTTTTGAAAACATAAGATTAGCCTTTAGTGATAGGGGTTTGAAATATGAAGATTCGATAAAATATGGATTTCAAGCTTTTCCATGGCATTGGCTTCGTCATCATCGATATGGTCATAACCTAATAAGTGTAGGAGACTGTGAATAAACAAATGTGTAAGATGATTCATGAAAAGTTTGTTTTGGTCGACACTTTCTTTTTGAATGGTATCAAAACTCATGACAATATCACCCAGTAAGATTGGTTGTGTTAGAACGTTAATATTAGCTATATCATTGTGAGACAACTGAGGAAAAGACAACACATTTGTTGCTTTATCTTTCCCTCTAAAATTTTTATTAAGTTCTTGAACAGACGCGTCATTCGTTAAAAGCACACTGACTTCCATAGATTCATGGATATTTAAAGTGGAGAAAATACTTTGTAAAATTGGCATAAAAAACTGAGACCATTCCTCTTCAGAATGCCAAGAATTCCATAGACTATCGTCTGTTTGCACGATGATATTTGACGTATTTTGCATTAAAAAACAATCAGTGCCATATAATTACTAAATCTTTTTACCATTTACAGCGATGATATCGCCAGTCAAACTGTTCATTGTTGCTGTCTTAATTCTAACCGTAACAAGTTCTCCTAGCAAGCGCTTAGGTGCTGCAACAATAACAGATTGTAAATAAGCTGATTTTCCTAATAATTGTCCTTCTTTTTTGCCCGTGCGATCAAGAAGAACCTCTTGTTCTGTACCAATTTTAGAGGTATTAAATGCTTGTTGTTGCTCAGCTAACAATGCCTGAAGTTTTTGTAAGCGCAGTGATTTCACATCATCTGGCACTTGTAATTCGTTCAGGGCAGCCGGTGTGCCAGGACGCTGACTATACATAAATGAATAACACTGGCCATAATTTACTTGTCTTACAAGATCTAAAGTTTGTTCAAAATCAGCATCGGTTTCACCTGGATAGCCCACAATAAAATCTGATGAAAAAACAATATCTGATCTGGCATTTCTAAACTTTTGAATAAGATCAAGGTAACTGTTGCGATCATGTTTACGATTCATATCTTTCAAGATACGATCACTTCCCGATTGAACGGGAAGATGCAAAAAGGGCATTAATTTTGGGATATCAGCATGTGCTTTTATAAGGTCTTCTTGCATATCACATGGGTGTGACGTTGTATAACGTAAGCGCTCTAGCCCATCAATGGCTGATAACGTATACAATAAATCGGCTAAAGAGTGTTCTTTACCACTTTCATCTAAGCCATGATAAGCGCTAACGTTTTGCCCAAGCACTGTAATTTCACGCGCCCCAAGTTCGACAAGTTTTTTAGCCTCAATAACCACTTTATGGAACGGTCGTGAAAATTCCGCACCTCGCGTGTAGGGCACAACGCAAAATTTACAAAACTTATCACAGCCTTCTTGCACAGATAAAAACGCACTAACAGATGATTTTTCAGGCAAAGTAAGGGCATCAAACTTATCTTCTTTTGGAAAATCAACATTAACAACACCCCGCCCAGGGCCTTTTAAATCTTGATCCTTTTTTCGCATCAGTTCCGCTAACATTTCAGGTAGCTGATGGTAAGTTTGCGGCCCAAATACCATGTTCACATAAGGTGCTTGTCGCAAAATTTCTTTACCTTCGGCTTGGGCAACACAGCCAGCAACGGCAATAATCATGTCTTTGCCCTGTTTTTGTTTTTCCTTTTTGATAATATTAATGCGTCCTAAGTCAGAATATACCTTTTGTTCTGCTTTTTCACGAATATGACATGTATTTAAAATGGTAAAATCTGCATCAGCCAGCACATCTGTTGTCTCAAATCCCAATGGTGATAAAAGATCCACCATACGATCTGAATCATATACATTCATTTGACAGCCAAAAGTTTTAATAAAAAGTTTTTTCTTCATAATTCATCTATTAAGCGTTTAAAAAAAATCCTAGACTTCAACATCGAGGTCTAGGATGAAATTATAACATAGTTTTAAAATAATGTTAGCGATTTATAGCAACACCAACCTGCAGGCCCTCAACATCCGATACTTTTATAAACTTTTTCCGGCGGCCGCTCATGCCAAGCCCTGTATTTTTAGCAATTTGACTACG
>DPKF01000168.1 GCA_003542655.1 Holosporales bacterium | reverse complement strand
TTTATATTAACCGAATGCCATTGGTTCCGGGAGGACCCCATCAGAAAATCACTACGTCAACACAGTTCATCATACACATCAAAACACAGAACCAACAATACCTTTTGACTCCCGAATTAGAGTTAAGAGGACGCCACATTGAAGAATGAGCGCACTTATTTAATATTTAAAAGGTGGTTTATTCTATCATTGGCATCGTATCCTTTATCAATTGAAAAATAAATTTCTGGTGTATATTTCGTCGTCAGTTTTTTTGCCATTTTGTATCTGAAATACGATTGCAGAGCATTTAAATACTGTTCTGTAAAGTCTAAATTGCTGCCTCCAAGTGTCATAAAATAGGCAGTGACGTGCTGAAGGTCTGGGGAGATATCTACTTTTGTTATACTAATTGATTCTTTTAAGGTTAACGTATTTTTATTTTGGTCTTCTACAGGTGGGAAATCCCCATGTGTGCAAATTGTAGCGAGTATATTTTTTATATTTTCTGCAACTTTGGCCTGCCTGTGACTGGGCGATTTACTTGGAATAAATAGGTCTAATGTTGACATTGTTTGTACCTTTTTGTAGCTTTAATAGTATATAGTTAAATCGGTTATTGTAAATATGCGTTTTATTTTATCATTTATTATAGTGATTGCCTATTGTCAATATGCCAATTCATGCTCTGTTGATTTTAAAGAGCTGCTTAAAAAAGATATACACTTTATTTTTGATAAAGCAAGTCCAAAAGATAAAAAATTGCCAAAAAGATTTCAAATATCAAAAAAAATAAGAATTTCAAGCACTGATTCGCACCAAAAAGAGCTTTACAATTTTACGCAGTATAACCTATCTGCCAGTGCACAATTTTCCCCATCTGAATTTCAAGAAATCCTAAAAAATTTGAAAGAAAATTATTGTGTGGAACCATCACAAGTGTATGTTGTTGATCTGAGAGAAGAACCGCATTTTTTTATAAATGAGAAAGCTATATCCGTTGGTCATGTTCAGATGCAAGACGATAATGATAAGTTTCATTCGTTTGAGGGCATGACTGTAAGTGACATTATAGAAATGGAAGATTATTATTGCCAAGCCCTTTTAAAACAAGAAGATGTGCATATTCATCAAGTGCAAAATAAAAAATCGCTTAATGCAACTAATCGTTATGTGCCCTTGTTGATGCATGTTAAGAAAGCACAAACGGAAAGGCATTTTATTGAATCGGTTGGTGCACACTATAAGCGTTTTCCCATTACCGATCACCAACATCCAACTGATAGAATAACGCAAGATTTTATTGAATTTATTAATAACTTACCAGCAAATGCGTGGGTTCATTTTCATTGCCGCGGTGGAAAGGGGCGGGCTGGAACGGCTATTTTTATGTATGATGTCTTGAAAAATACAAGTCAGTATTCGTTTCCAATTCTTTTAAAGCGCAGCCTTCTTTTTGGTATTTCTAAAAATATATTTACAATTAACATGAGTGCAAAAACAAAAATTAAAGCGTCCAAAAAGCGTAAGGCATTTTTAGAAGAGTTTTACAGATTGTATAATAAAAAACTATGATCAGACTATCTGATGTATATAAAAATTTAGACACAATATACCAAAAAGAACTCACAATTGCTTTATCCCATTTTCGTCATATTCCATATTCTACCCTACGGTTGCAAAGTGATATTTTATTAACGTTAACAGAGCAATGCTATTTGAAAAATACGCTGACACGCCTGGAACAGAAAGAGCCCCTTACAAAAATTTTAGGGTGCACAGAATTTTATGGGTTTAAGTTTGCAATAACCACAGATGTTCTCGACCCAAGACAAGATTCTGAAACGCTTATTGACGCTGTGCGTGCGGATTATATAGATGATCAAACGACTGTATCATTCCTAGATTTAGGAACAGGGTCTGGTTGTCTTATTATTACGTTATTATTGTTATATCCAAAGGCCAAAGGTTTTGCCGTTGACCTGTCAGAAAAAGCCTTAAAGGTTGCAGAACAGAATGCCCAATTTCATAACGTTGCTAACCGGTTAACTTTTTATCATGGCAGTTGGTTTGACGCATTGCCGGCAGCAAAGACATCAATGCAGTTTGATTGTATTGTGACAAACCCACCCTATATTAAAAGCGATTACCCCCTGGATGATTCTGTAAAACACTACGACCCACATGAAGCCCTTTATGCAGGCAAAGACGGTCTGGATGATTATCAGAAAATTATTCCACCCGTTGCCAAGCACTTAAAAAAAGGGGGACGCTTTTATTGTGAGATAGGGTTTGACCAAAATCTTGCTGTGCAAAAAATAATGCACCAACGGAAAGATCTAATTTTTTTACAGTGCCTAAAAGATTTTAATAAGAATGATCGTGTTATAGTTGCTGAGAAATATTAAGCAGATTTATTTTTGGGCAATATTACACACACACTATGATTTTAAGTATGATATAATGATCATATTAAATATTTATTGATAATATGATTTTATGGCAGGACTAACAATTTCAGATGCTGCTGCAATGCAGATTAATCATTTGAAGCTAAATGAAAAAAATGACGCTCTGTTTTTACGCATTACGGTTGATGGCGGTGGATGTTCAGGCTTTCAGTATGATATAAAGCTTGATGATACCCCCCAAGAAAACGATATATCGTTCACACATCAAGGGGCAACGGTTATGGTGGATGCGGTTTCCCTTGGCTTTATTGATGGTTCTGAAGTGGATTATGTGGAAGATCTATCGGCATCACAATTTGTCATTACAAATCCAAATGCAGCCTCTAAATGTGGGTGTGGGAATTCTTTTAGCATATGATCAAAAAATATTTCTCTGCCTTTGTTTTAACGGCTATTTTTTCTTTTTTCTTTATTAACCTTGATGGTGACAGACCCTTTGCCAATCCTGATGAAGGGCGGTATGTCGAAATTCCGCGTGAAATGGTAAAAAGTGGGGACTACATAACGCCACGTTTGAATGCGATGAAATATTTTGAAAAGCCCCCCTTAATGTATTGGGTTCAGTCTGTTGTGATAAAATATATCGGTATGGATGAACAAAGTATGCGCCTAAGCATAGCGCTATTTGCATTTTTAGGTGTGCTTTCCCTATATGTATTGATGCGAAAAAATACTGATGAAAAGACAGCCTTATATAGTAGTGTCATTTTAGCATTATCTCCACTCTATTATTTTTTAAGCCGTCTTATTATTTTAGATATGCCTTTAACGGCCTTTATTAGCTTTGCTTATTTATGTTTTTACCAGGCTGTAACGACGGATGATCGCCTTCATAAACGGTTGTGGTATTACGGCCTATCAACAGCACTTGGGCTTGGTATCCTTACAAAAGGCATTGTGATGCTTGCTGTGACTGGTCCTGTTTTTGTTATATGGCTGACACTCACAAAAAATTGGAAAAATCTTTTACCCCTCTATTTACCGACAGTTACTGTGATTTTTTTAGCAATTGTTGTGCCATGGCATTATTTAGCGCATAAAGCGAATCCTGATTTTTTTAATAAATATTTTTATGTAGAACATTTTTTACGGTATACAACCGCCGTTCATGGACGGTACAAACCTTTTTGGTTCTTTATTCCTTTTGTTTTTCTTGGTTTAATACCGTGGACATTTGTTGCAATTCAAGGCATGCAGATGGGGCTTAAAAAATATAAACCCCTAACGCTATATTTAGCGCTTTGGGCATTATGGACTGTTGGGTTTTATTCTGTTGGTAATTCCAAATTAATACCTTATATTTTGCCTGCGTTACTTCCCATAGCTGGCCTTGTGGGTATTGGATTAAATGAACTGATCACGACAAAACAAAAACACTGGTCTTTAACGATTGGGGCAGGAATGATAGCCATTCTTGGATTAATGGGCCTTTTGGGTGTGGATCTTTTTAGCGATTCATTTAAAGACTGCGCAGAAATTATAAAACATGTTAAAGCAGGTTCCATACTATTTTTGGGGTTTGGGATAGGTGCAGTCATATGTAAAGAGTTTAAATGGAGCATGGTATGTTTGTTCAGTTGTTCCATTGCTTTGATTGTGTTAACGAATTTAATAGCCCCCTCTATTCAAAAAACATCGGTTAAGCCCTTTGCAGAGATTATTAATGCAGAAAAGCGGGTAGGGGATGCGATCGTGTCCTTCGATTCATATTTTCAAGACTTGCCGGTTTATACAAGAACAGCACCTATTATATGCGTAGACGCCATTAGTGAGCTTGAGTATGGTATGAATACGGAAGCGCCAAAAACACATGAGTGGATGGTAACAAAAGAGCGCTTTATGACAGAATTTGGACCAGGTTCTGGAAAATCTTTTTGGGCCGTTGCACGAAAACCAGCTTATGATCATTTTAAACAGCTGGTGCCAAGTTGGGATTTAAGCATAAGGGCACAAAATAAAGAGCTTATTCTTTTTTATCATAATGGGAAATAAAAAGAATTCTTACTTAGATGGCATGCCTGTTGTTGTGGAATATTCAAAATGAAATATTTTATCAGGATAAATTTGCGCCCTAATGGCGTGAGCAGCCTGTGCTGCTTCTGCAAATCCAGTTAAAATAAGTTTTAGTTTATGC
Organism: Holosporales bacterium; assembly: GCA_003542655.1. Taxonomy (GTDB): domain Bacteria; phylum Pseudomonadota; class Alphaproteobacteria; order Paracaedibacterales; family UBA11393; genus UBA11393. Next base: position 4,940 of record DPKF01000168.1, on the reverse strand, counting down.
GGGTAGGTTGCAATGTCGCCAACGGCGTAAATGCCCTTTTTATTTGTTGCAGCTGTACCTTGTTCCACATCAATATGTTTATTGGTAAGGCCTAGTCCCCATTCTGTGATGGGGCCAAGGTTCATGGAAAGACCGAAAAAAGGTAATAAATAATCAGCTTTAATTTCTTCAATTGAGGCGTTTTCAAAATGCTGGATAGAAACAGAGGTTAGTGTGCCATCTTTCCCCGATAAGCCATGCAGTTGATAGGGCGCCATGAGGCGTATTTTATTTTTGGCAGTAAGAAATTCTAATTTTTCTAAGCTAGCCGGTGCTGCGCGAAATTTAGAACGTCTATGGATAAGCGTCACACTTTTAGCCGTTTCAGAAAGCGCTATGGCCCAGTCAACAGCAGAATCACCGCCCCCAGCAATGACAACATTTTTATTAGTGTATCGCTTTTTAGATGGAATAAAGTAATGTACAGAGGTTTCTTCAAATTCTTCAATATTATTTAGTGGTGGCCTGTTGGGGCCAAATGCACCAACTCCTGCTGCAATAATCAACGCCTTTGTATGAATAACCATTCCCTTATTGCTGGTAATTTTCCACAAATGACCTTCTGAATCTTCAAGGGGTTCTATATGGGTTACTTTTTGTGTCATATGATATGTGGGTTGAAAAGGTTCTGCTTGTTTTTTTAGATTGTCGACAAGTTCTTGACCTAATAATACCGGGCAGGCAGGAATGTCATAAATTGGTTTTTCAGGGTAAAGTGTTGCACATTGCCCGCCAACAACATCTAAGGCATCAAATACATGCATTGTTAGTTTGAGCATGCCACACTCAAAAATTGTAAAAAGACCTACAGGGCCTGCACCAATAATAACAACATCTGTTTTTTGCATCAGTCTTCGTCGTCTAAATATTGGGCAGTTGCAGGTGCCTCAATTTTTGAACCATCCTCTATCAGCTTATCCATTTCAGGCGTACTAACGGCAGTTTCTTGTGCGTCTTGTTCGTTAGTGTCTTCTACTTGTGGCATGATATTGGCAAGGTCATCAGCGTTTTTCTCCTGATTTTTCTTGATCTCTTCAACGGTTTGGATAATTTGTTCTTTTAAATCAGCATCATTTTTTTGGTTTGTTTGAATAAATTTCTGCCATTTTTCAGGTATCACGGAGACTAAATGATCGCCAAGATAATGTACGTGGGAGAGCGTTCTTGTATTTTTCATAAATTCAGGTGGGGCATTTCTTGTAAAAAACACGCCCATTGCAAGATCTAAAAGAGCCAGTAAAAATACGGCTCGTATTAAGCCAAAGCCAAATCCTAAGGACCGATCAACACCCCCAAAGACTGAGTTTTTAATAAGCGTTGATAATAGATGTGAGAAAATACTAAATATGACAAGGAGGGCAATAAACATAGTCGCGTATGTTGCATACTCAGCAATTTGTGGATTTTTTATATAGATTGCAGCAAGACCTTTTGCATGTGGATACCCAAGGTAGGTTGCAACACCTGCCCCGGACCAGGATAAAATACCAAATATTTCACGGGTAACGCCGCGTGCAAATCCCATAAGGGCTGATAGCCCTAAGATAGAAAAAACAATAATATCAAAAGCAGGCACAGAACCGATCATGAAGAACCCATAAAATAAACATATACTATTGTACATGATGAATTGATTTTGCATTAATATCAAGTTTTTAGAAAAAAATACTTTTTTCACTTGCTAAAACCAGAAAAAAATTGATATGATAACAATCAAGGTCCCCATCGTCTAGAGGCCTAGGACACCACCCTTTCACGGTGAAGACACGGGTTCGACTCCCGTTGGGGATACCATCTTTCAACAAAAGTAATATTAAAATGTCCAATGAACAAAAAAATGTTTATTCGATTCTCGTTGTTGATGATGATTTGCGGATTAGAGAACTCCTGGGTTTATTTTTATCGAAACATGATTATAAAGTAAAATTAGCTGCAAATGCTGCAGAAGCCCGCGCTTGTATTGCAACACAACAGTTTGATTTGTATATTTTTGATATTATGATGCCAGGTAAAGAAGATGGGCTTGATTTAGCGAAAAACTTACATACGCAGATAGGCTCTCCACCCATTATGTTGTTAACAGCAAAAGACACCCTGGAGGATAAAGTGACAGGATTAGAAGACGGTGCTGATGACTATATTGTTAAACCATTTGAACCTTTAGAATTATTGGCGCGCATTAAAGTTTTGTTACGCCGCAGTAACGCCTTACTAAAGGGGGAGGTGACGTTTAAAAAACTGCATTTTGGGGATATCATATTTGACTGTCAAACAGCCCGTTTATGGGATGAAAACAATCAAGAAATTCCCTTAACCTCTACAGAACAAATTTTATTAAAAATCTTGGCGCAAAATCCATTTAATTCTTTTTCACGCCATGATTTATGTAATAGGGCTGGTTTTATCGTCAGTCAGCGCACAGTTGATGTTCAAGTAACACGTCTGCGTAAAAAATTAAAGGATACAATGAAGCAAAGTAAATATATTAAAACAATGCGCCATGTTGGCTATGCATTATATCCAGATAGTATAAATTAATTTTAATAGGGGGAACGATGTCGGTACAACAAATTTTAGACAGCTTGCCAGAATATGCAAGCGATATCAGTTTTAATTTAGGCAATATATTATTAGAAGATTCTTCAGTTGGCCTATCTAAAAAGCAAATATATGGTATTGTGCTATCTTGTGTTTATTCAATAAGAAATGAAAAATTAATAGCCGCAGTCCTGGGTGATGTGGAACAAGTCTTAAATCAAGATGAAATTTATGCTGCAAAAGCCTCTGCAACCATTATGGCGATGAACAACACCTATTATCGTGCCATACATTTTATTGGTGATGAAGACATTTTAAAAAAACAGTCGGGTATGAAAATGCAGGTTATGCAGGATCATAAAATTAGTAAAATCGATTTTGAACTCTATTCTTTAGCTGTATCAGCAATCAATGGATGTGAATATTGTGTTAGTTTGCATACAAAAAAATTGTTAAATGGTGGTGTGACAAAAGAAGGGATACAATCAACAATACGCATTGCATCCGTCATAAATGCCACAGCTCAAGCCTTAATGATCAATTAGGGGGCCGTATTTAAAATGACACAAATTAAGAACATTCATACCAATGAATTGAAAGAACTACAGCGCAAAAATGATTGTTATATCATTGATGCAAGAGAACCTGATGAATATATAAGTGGCCATATTCCTGGTGCGTATAATATTCCCCTTGGCACAATTTCTTTAGATACGCTTGCCCATATGCAAGAAAAAAATATGGTTTTTTACTGTCAATCGGGTCTGCGTTCATTGAAATGCAGTCAAAAAGCAGCAGACTTATTAAAAACTGACGTCTATAACCTTGACGGAGGATTCACAGAGTGGAAAAAATTAGGGAATAAGGTTTATGCGCACGGGCTCTGGTTTCCCAATCATACAACAAGTACATATTATTGTTGGTAGTATGGTTTTATTAGGCGTTATGCTATCTCATATTCATCATGAAGCATGGATTTATTTTTCTGGATTTTTTGGCCTCGGTTTATTGTTTGCAGGCCTAACGGGCTGGTGCGGCATGGCAAAGTTATTGTTTTTAATGCCGTGGAACAAGTAAAAAGATTTGATTTTTAATTTTTTTTCATATAGGCTTGGTCCTATTAAAATATGTTTGAAAATCAGATGTCTTTAAAACACAAAGTAATTATCTTTCTGTGCGCCGCACTTAATTTTGCAGCCGCAACCACACAAGAAACTCAGACGGATCCACTTCCGGGCATGTATCAATTGCCCACTGTTCAGCCAATATCCTTTTCTGGAGCTGTGATTAGCCAGGCATTGAAAGCGGTTCAAATAAGAGAACAGGTTTTAAGAGCTGCAATTTGTGAGGAGGAAAAGAAAGGACGAGAAGATTTAAATATGTATGCCTATAAGTCAACTTGTTACCAACAGATGATTCTTCTTACTAAAATGCAACAGACACTAGGGGTTAATGGTCATATTGCAATTATTTGTTTTAGGGACCAAAAGGTGCTAAGGGACACAATGTATCCCCATCAGCAGATAAAGATACACAGTGATCTAAATATCTATTTTGTCTCGGAAAAGCCATGTAGCCAGCCACCAATGGGAATAAAATTTAATGATCAGTGTTATCATATTGGGATGTCGGATTGCAGAAAAAAGATTTGTTCTCGAACATTGCCAGAAGGTACTATAAAATCCTTGATTTTTCAAGAAATTTATAACGAAAAACCTTTTTTGGGTAGAGTTAAAGGGCTACACGATTCACTAAGGTTGCGCGTTAGTTTTACCAGTTGTTTTGATAAGTATTACTGGCTAGAACCCGTAGAAGGTGAATATCACGTTGATGAGGAGGGGCGCATGATGCCAATATTTATTATGGTTGCTGAGAAAAAAACAGCAGCAGAAGAAAGTACACTGTGGTAGATTAACTGTTTTAACCCCAATTCGGGATTATTTTTCAATGTTAACTGTATGGTTCTGAGTAGTAGAGGAACGGATTTCGTTTAAAGGCAATAGGTGTATTTAAGAACAGATCATTAAGATAGTCAAGAGGCGTTTTATAATGAAGAGCCTTGAGTTTTTTAGCGCAGTTATAAGCTCTTAAAAAGTCCTGAATGTGTTGCCTTAGGCTATCAAAAGTAGAGTAATGATACTTTTTCACTGTATTCTCTTTAAGCGTTCTATTCATGCGCTCAACTTGTCCATTTGTCCAAGGATGCCTTACTAAGGTTAAACGGTGCTCAATCAGATGCTGAGTGCAAATCTGATCAAATTTATGTGCCTTTGATGGTTTTCCTTTGTTGGTAATCATATCCGTATATTCCATCCCGTTATCTGTTAGAATTTTTTCGATACCATAAGGAACTGTAGAAATGA
>DPKF01000026.1 GCA_003542655.1 Holosporales bacterium | reverse complement strand
CGGCCATCCATCATATCTGATGGGGCAATAACAGTGGCACCTGCCTCCGCTGCGTTTAATGATTGTCTGCACAAAAGGGCAACGGTTTCATCATTATCCACCACACCATTTAGAACCAGTCCATCATGGGCGTAACTTGTATATAAATCTAAAGCAATATCCGCAATAATGCCCATGTGTGGCACATGATATTTTACCTGGCGAATAGCGCGACACAATAAATTTTCTGGGTTTAATGCTTCTTCAGCATCATCAGTGCGCAAATTTTCTGGTGTATAAGGAAACAACGCAACAGCTTGAATGCCAAGATTAGCAGCATGTTCTAAAACGGCCGGCAGTTCATTAAGGGTATAACGAAAAACATCTGGAAAATTGGCAATTTCTTGTGGGGTATCTGGGTCGCGCACAAAAATGGGTAAAATTAAATCATCAACGGTTAAGGCTGATTCTGCTGTTAGTTTTCTGATCCAGGGCGCAGAACGTGTTCTTCGAAGACGGGTTGCGGGGAAATTTCCCAAAAAATAGGACATTTTTTATTATAAAACATAAGAATTATTCTACTATGACTATGCAATATTTGCCCTAATTAAACAAGGATTTATAAGATATTTTTACAATCATGAACGCAAACGCTGTAACAACAGAGCGGCATATTTTTTATCAACTATCAAAAAAAGCAAATACACCCACAGTATAACTTTTACTTGAAAGTATTGTACCTGGAATTATATTACAGTATGCGATTATTCTTAACGGCAACCTATGCAACAGAACCTGCTATTGCTGCTAGTAAATATTTTTTCATTTTTGAATTCCTTTATTGCATTTCTTCATCAACTGTAACGTTCGATATATGACCTATATACATAATTGAATGTAACAATCTTCAACACCAATAAAAACGCCATCTTAATCATTTATTAACTTCTTCTATGCAATCCTATAATTGTTATTAACTTTTAGAAAGGATTTCTAATAATGAAGAAATTATTATTACTTGGGTTATTGTCTTGTTCTGTGATGTTTGGCTCAGAATCTGGCGATGGTGCAGCATCTTTGGTCGCAAATAGCACGACAACAGCAGTGTTCCCACAATCTGCAACGGACGTAGAAGAAAATAGATTGTTGGTCGAACAACAAAACCAAGTAGCTATTCCAAACGAAGGCGCTTTAACGTCTATAATGGTAGGCAATGAAGCTGCTTTAGACATTTTAATGCAGCCAAAAACTGTGATGACATTTGGAACATTTGACTTGTTTCATATAGGGCACCTGAATATTTTAAGGCACGCAAAAGCCTTGGCCAATGGTGGGCGCCTTATTGTTGGAGTGAGTTCAGATGCATTTAATTTCAGTAAGAAGGGGAAAAATCCAGTTATTTCGCAAGAAGAACGTTTAGCCATTATTCAAGCGTCTAAATTTGTAGATACTGTTTTTTTGGAAGAGGCTATGGAAAAAAAGGTTGATTATTTAAAGGAGCATCACGCTGATATTTTAGTCATGGGGGACGATTGGAGTGGTAAATTTGATAATATTTGTGATGGTGTTCAATCTATTTACTTTCCTAGAACAGAAGATATATCAACAACAGATTTAATTAAAAAAATAAGGGAATAAAAGTTATGAAATATTTAATATTAATCGCATCAAGTATTTCAATACTATGTGCAACCGAAATAGAGCCAGTTCAATTAGACAAAAAAGAAATATTAGCTGTTACCACACCTTCCGCAAGTGAACCTCAGTGGGTACCACATTCTTTTAATCAAAATTTACCCCTGGCACTCTATCAACTTGTAAGTGATTTTCAAGCCGTAATGCGTAAACATAATGTGCCATATTTTTTTACTTCTGGCACTTTATTGGGTGCAGTACGGCATGGGGGATTAATACCATGGGATGATGATGCAGATTGTTACATGCTTAAAGATGATAGTAAACTTTTTGAAAAAACCATCCCTGATCTAGAAAAATTAGGATACTGCCTGAATACCGTAAGTGGTGATTGTTGGAATGGTTTTAAAGTGAATTTATGGATAGAACAACATATCACATGCATAGATGTATTTTTTATGGATAAAGACGAAGAGACAGGAGAACACTATTTTCAATCTAACTGGTCTGTACTAAAAAAAATTAGGCTTAAAAATGCAGATATATTCCCTCTACAAACGATAAAATTTGGAGGGATTGAACTTATTACAGTTCATAATATCGACAAAATGTTAACAATGCCATACGGCACACTTTGGAAAACACATGTAGTAAAAGAGAACCATCTTTTTGGACATTTATTAACACCTGAGGATAAAAAACTGCATATTGCAAGCCCTGAAGAGCTTTTACCAGCGGGTCCTTTTGGACCATTAATTGAAAAAAATTTAGAGCGGTAACTCAAAAAAAGAGGCAGCCCCGCTTTCACGGGGCACTTGATTATTGCATTTCTTCATCAACCATCATTGTGATGAGATTATCTGCTGAAACCTCTGCTTTCCAACCGAGTTCCCTTTGTCCTTTTGTAGGCCCCCTTTAGCTATATGACGATGCACACAAGAGCTCTATAAGGTTGTTTGTATTTTGGTTATTAAACAAAATTTCATACATACATTTTATTAGGGGGATTTCAAGTTGATGTTGATAAACAAGCTTATAAATAGAGGATGTTGCATAATACCCTTCACTTAAAACATTTTCTCCAACAAGATCTGCTAAAGATTCATTTCTTCCAATTCTCAGACCAAATAGGTTATTCCTTGATTGTAAACTTGTACATGTCAAAAATATGTCACCAAAACCTGCTGGCCCTAGAAGGGTTTCTTGTTTTCCTCCTATAAAAGAATTTATGCACCCAAATTCTTTTATACCTAAAATTATAAACTTAGCAATAGTATTTTCACCACATTTTTTTCCCCTCAAAATTCCGCAACCAACAGCCAATATATTCTTTATAGCTCCCGATAGTTGAACGCCCAACATATCAGTAGTTTGAAAAATGGTCATTTTTCTACATCCTAATATTGCAGCAACTTTATGTAAAGTCACTTCATCTGTATGTGCTAAAGCCACACAGGAAGGTTCACTCACCGCCAATTCTTTTGCAAATTGAGGCCCTGAAAATACTAAAACTGGATTTTTTAGCGTTTTCATAAACAGGTTGGAAAGAAAAGTGCCACTATTATTATCTAACCCTTTAGACGCAATAACAATCGGCGTATTTTCTTGAATATATTCAGCAAATGATTGTAGATATAATGAATAACATTGAGACGGGATTGCCATCACTATACAATTTGATGTTTGGCAACTATAAGGGTCGTCTGTGATATCTAAATTGCCAAGTGGAATAGATGGAAGGTGTAGCGTATTTTCACCATCAATTTTCATCTGTTCTTTTATTGCTTTAGAACGCACGAGAAGAGAGACTTTTGTACCAGAATTGTGCCAGTTTAATGCTAGTGCAGTACCATATGCCCCACCACCAATAACGGTTATCTTTTCCCTAAAAACATCTGACTCACTAACCGCAGCAACCAAAAAGTATGTAAAAATTAAATTTATAATCCAAATTGATATTAACTTCATAAAACTCCTTTTTATCTTTATATTGAGCTATGATCTCATTAGAAAGTAAGTTAGCATGAGAGAATAGCTATATTCCAAACAACATAGACAGTTTACGAACCAGGCCCTGACCCTCCATTCCATGTATTAGTGGCATATATATGATCAAACGCTTCTGATAGGTGATCTTATGATACAGCAAAACTAATAGCACTAAGCATGACCAGCAGATTGTATTGTGTTCTTCATGAAATATTTTCCCTTATTTTTATGTGTTAATTTACAAATCAAGAAAATCAATTTTTGACTCTTCTACTGGTTTGTTGCCATAGTGATTTCCTGAAAACCATGACGCTAATGATTTGCGTACTATAGAACCATTTAACCCTTCAGGAACCAATAAAACTTGGTCTACAGAATAGTTAAATCTTTCTAATATGTCACTCATTATGCCGCTTCCACCACAAAAAACATGTTGAGACCAATACGAGTGAATATTTCGTGCCGTCTTTATAAATTTCTTGCTTACACCTTTGGGATTGAGCAACCTTAAAATATATGATTCTAAAAATTTACTATTTGGTTTTGCTGCCAGTAAATTATGATCACATAGCCCTGAACTTGGATACATAAAAAATATAGCATCAAAACATTGCATCCAACGATGAATATCCTTTACAATTTCCAAACCTAAATCACAATATATTCCACCAACTGCATGTATTAATGACACTCGAAAAATATCATTAGCATTTGTATAACGACTGTCTGCAATCAGCGCTTCATACTGACGTTTACACAAAAAATTACCCGGGAACTCATTGACTTCACGAACTTCTATTCTATCTCTTTCGTGCTCTAAAATTCCCATTGTGTTTGGTATTACTGCCTTAGAATTCACCCAAAAAATATGTTTCCATCCTGCGTGTAAAGCATCTAGAAATCTTACAGACGCAATATAGCGATGCAGAAAATCTTCAGGTGGCTCCTTAGGGGACTCTAAAGAAGTATGCCATGCTCTGTGATGTATAAGCGGAATTGGGCTTTCATTTATCCTGCTATGTTCTAATGTCGTATGTGCCTTTTTTATTAATTGTGTATATTTTCCTCTTAAAAACTCTTCACTTAAACCAGCGTGATACTGAGCGTATAATAAGGTAAAAATACCTGCACCATCGAAAGTTAGGCCCTTTTGAAGATCTACAAAATTATATGTATCTAAAACTCCATGATAATTAGAAGAACTAACATCACTGCTTAAACTAATTCTATTTTCTTCACTTGTTAATGTCTCGACACTTATTTTGTTAAAAAGGATTCCTAATCTTCTTTTTTCACTAAAACCGATATTCTGCTGATTCAAATTAATCATTTCTATTGTATAATGGCATATACTGGCACTCATGAAATCAACAAAAGAAAAATCAAACCATTCATCAGTAAATTCTCCTTTGTAAAGAGTCACTCCATCTTTTTTAATTCTAAATTCTACAGACTGATTATTTTCATGTTTAAAAAAACGTGATTTAACCGTGATTTTGTTAAGACCTGGATTTTGTGGCGTGCATGAAAAATATGCCATTTCTCCATCGGTCCAAACACCATCCCTTTGTCTTTCCCAGGCTTCAGTCCAGGAAAACCCTCTTAGCAAACCTACGGGGCTGCTTTGTGACCTAGGGGCCGTAAATTCCCCATAAGTCAAAGCGATAGAATTATTCATTCTGGATAAATCACTAGATAAGCAAAATTCATCCGCTTCCAATATACGACCTAAATGAAAATGAGCAAACAGTCTAGAAAAACATTCAGACGATACTTTGTATCCATTTGCAGTATTTGTTTGAGAAAGTGCACAAGCCATGTTATGTGCTTCTGGTATAACATTTGGCAATGCGTTGCTTCTAATTTTAAATGTTTTTTTTGATTTCAATAATGCCATTGAATATAACCATAAATCATCTTCCGTTGGAGTTAAACTCTTAAAAAGATCATACTGATTCGCTATCTCATGGAGCGTTTTAGGTGGGATTAATACACCGGTTACCCCCTCCGCAATTAAACGGTATGAAGGACCTAACTCCCTTTCATCAATAAACCCTCTCCACCCTGTAAAATTCCATTCAGAGCAAGGTGAAATCTTTCTACCTATATGGTGTGTCTCCCTCACTTCTTGAGCAATAATACATTCAGGATATTTTTTGTAACCTGCTATTAGATTTTTTAAACGATCATTGGGATAAATCACATCATCATCAACGGCAACCACCGCCGCCTCTGGAAATTTTTGAATTGTTGGGATAACCTTCAAATAAACTTTAAAATTTTCAGGGCACCAATTAATCTCTAGACCGCGCTTCATTTGTTCTTTAATCATCCAGGGGAGGACGCGCCCAGGAAATTCTCCTTCAAATAAATTCAGCACAATACGATCTGGTTTTTCTTCTTGGCGCAGAAGAGATTCAATAGCAAGCCAGGTTGTTGCAAATCGCGCAGGATAAGAAGTTAAAGTAAAAACTACTTCCTCTGTACGTTTTGTGGTCGTCACACCAGATGGTTGGCTCTCAAAATCTTGCCAGACTTGGTCAGTGGTTAATGTTGAATCTGGTAAAAAGTATTGTCTATATAATCGTGTTTGTTTTGCCCAGTCACTTGGTGTTGTAACAAAAGCTTGATTTAAAGGCGCGCTTGCTTCTGCAACACCCAACAACACGTTTAATCCCCGTTCATTCACATCCCATGAAAGGTGATTTTGCATGCCAGTTAAGTTCCCAAGGCCGATGAAGTAGGATATAAAGCTAAGAGTCAAATCTATGCTTTCTCCACTAGCAAGGGTTATATGACGTTTTTGTAAAATACGGTTGCCATCTGGGCCCTTAAGCTCATAACATGCTTCCTGGTCATGTGGGTTAACTAATGTGCCCCTTTGATAGTTTTTGCCATTAAAGGTGTATGAAAATCCCTCGTCAGTCGTAAAACGTTGCTGTTCTTTTGGGTTCAATAAACGGGCGATGGTTGCCGTTACATCAAAGGCGACAGGCTCTACCCCCTTATTTTCAAAATGCACAAACTGCTGGTTTGCGCTTTCAAAACAGCTTGAATAGTCTGGCCCTGAAGATGCAGCAGCTGACCCAAAAGTAACCGCAAGACTTAATATACCTATACAAAAGATTTTTTTCATTTTAACTCCATTATCATCGTGATTATTTAATTATTATCAGCAAAAAGTTAATGAACTTTTAATTTTAGATAATTTTTTAACAAAGCAGCCAAAAACAACAGTATGGTAAAAATGCTTGGAATTTTAGGGCCTTTAGACACGATCAGAGCAAAGCATAAAACAGCATTTTTTGCAATAAAGCCCAGCAGAACGCTTTTCTCTTGAATTTATATCGTTCAGTGCTTAGATTAAGAATAGTCTTTGTAAGCAAGGTTTATTTTAGGTACTGTGTCTCTCCAAATTGGAAATATTAAATTAGAAAATAATGTGATTTTGGCGCCAATGTCTGGTGTGTCAGACATGCCTTTTCGTGTGCTGGTTAAAAAAATGGGTGCAGGGCTTGTTATCTCTGAAATGATTGCATCGGAAGCTATGGTTAGACAAACACAACGTACGATGAAAATGGTTGAAAAATCACCAATAGAAAAGCCTTGTGCTGTTCAGTTAGCCGGTTGCTGCCCCCAGGTAATGGCGGAAGCTGCAAAATTAAATGAAGCTATGGGCGCTGAAATAATTGATATTAATATGGGCTGTCCTGTTAAAAAAATTGTTAATGGTTATGCCGGCTCTGCTTTAATGAAGGATGAATTGTTGGCATCAAGAATTATAGAAGCAACCGTTAAAGCTGTTAAAATTCCGGTTACCTTAAAAATGCGCACAGGATGGGATTTAGCAAATCGTAACGCACCAAAACTTGCCAAAATAGCAGAAGATCATGGCATACAAATGCTAACCATTCATGGGCGAACACGCGCACAAATGTATAATGGTAAAGCTGATTGGAACTTTATTCGAACAGTAAAAGATATGGTAAAAATTCCCGTGATAGGTAATGGGGATGTTATAACGGAAGAAGATGCAAGGGATTTATTAGCACAAAGTGGCGCTGATGGTGTGATGGTTGGTCGCGGCACATATGGCAGGCCTTGGTTTTTGAATCAAATAAATCATTATTTAAAAACGGGCCAGAAAATACCGGATCCTACTTTTAAAGAAAAATATTTTATTATTAAAGAGCATTTAGAATCTATCTTATCTCATTATGGACTTGAATCAGGGGCAAAGATTGCTCGTAAGCACATGGCGTGGTACAGTAAAGGACTGATTAATTCTGCTCAATTTCGTGTATCTGTTAATCAAACACAAAATGCACAAGAATTGGTCGACCTAATCGATTCTTTTTTTAGCGATCATATATAAGCGGGCTATGTAACGCATGGGACAAGAAAACAACAATTTATCAAAGTTGATTACAACGTGTTTGCAGGAATATTTTAAAAGTTTAAAAGGGCAAAAACCGGCATCCAATTTATATGACAATATTATTCAAACAGTTGAACGACCGTTAATTCGTGAAATATTAAAACTTACAAAAAATAATCAACGAAAGGCGGCTGATATTTTAGGTATGAATCGCAATACATTGCGTAAAAAAATTATTGCGCTAGAATTAAACGACGTCAACGATTCTGATACAATACATCCCTTACAGAAAGTGTCTTAATTGTGTTTTTGGGAAAAAACTATATCCCTTTCTTTTCCTCGTTGCGTAATCTTTATATCAAATGCCGCATTTCGCATTACTTACCTTATACATTACTGATTGCAGCTTTAATATCGGGTATATTCACGTATTTTGGCATAAAAAAACAATCAATCATTAATCATGGAAGCCCTGTTAATTTAACCTTATTATACGTACCGCTATCTTTATTGTTTTTATTATTTATCGTTATTGCTAAGCGCTTAATAAGCGTGTGGATGGATAGGAAAAAAGGATTATCTGGATCAAAGCTGCATAGCCAAACACTTACTTTATTTGCATTTGCCTCCATTGTGCCTGGGCTTTTGGTTGCAATTTTTGCTAGTTTATTTTTTAACCTTGGTGTGCAAGCTTGGTTTGGTGAACCTGTAAAAAATGCGTTAAAAGAATCCAGTGAGGTCATTAATGCATATGTTGCCGAACATGAACGTAACCTTGGGTTAGAGGCAGAGCAAGTGGCGCAGTTTTTAAAACCAAAGCTTGATTTATTAAAAAATGATCGTGATGCTTTGGATGCAGAACTCACGGAGTTAGAAAATAAGTTGTCCTTTAGCGAATGTTTGGTACTAACAAAAAACGAGCGTATTTTGGGAAAGTCTCAATTAACTTTTGCACTAGAGCTTGGCCTCATTACAAAAGAAGATTTTAAACGTGCCAAAACGCATGGCTGGACAACACGTGCGGATAAAGATAGGCTGCGCGCACTTGTATTATTGGACGGAGATGAAGATATTTATTTATTTATGGGGCGGGTTGTTGATAAGAAAATTTCAATGCATGTGCAGCAAAATGCAGAAGCTGTTTCACTCTATAATGAGTTGGAGCAAGAGCGGTCTAGTTTTGAAATTAACTTTGTCATTTTGTTTGTTGTCTTAACGCTTTTATTGTTATGTGCTGCCATGTGGATTGGCCTTGGCATTGCAAATAGAATGATTAGGCCAATTGGTAATTTAATTGATGCTGCACAGACCGTCAGTTCTGGGGACCTTAACATACAAGTAAAAGCAGAACACTTCAATAATGAATTAGATGTTCTTGTTAATTCTTTTAACATTATGGTTTCACAATTAAAGCGTCAACAACAAGAATTAATAGTAAGCCAAAGACAAGCTGCTTGGTCTGATATTGCCCGTAAGATTGCACATGAAATTAA
>DPKF01000178.1 GCA_003542655.1 Holosporales bacterium | reverse complement strand
GCAGGGGGAACTGTAGCTTCGTGGCGGCGGGAGGTCGGTGGCAGTGGCACTGTTGGAACTTGCGGTGGCCCCATCAGAAAACAACCATGTCTAAACATCAAACCCGAACGGCACCACACAAAACACTAAGCAGCTAAATCATATGCTTTTTTATACCATTGATTATCAACATAATTATGCCCCAATATAGCCAAATGTGCCCTTGCTTGATCATCAATGCCAAGCGCCTTATAGGCCTCTACCAAACGATATAATGCTTCCGGAACATGCGTCGTTGTTTGATACGTGTCCATAACAGTTTTAAAACGATTAATTGCGGCAACATAAGCATATCGTGATATATAATAACGACCAATATTCATTTCTTTTGCTGCCATATGATCTTTTGCTAAAATAATTTTAAGTTTTGCATCTTTTGCATAACTTGAATTTGGGAATCTTCTTAAAACTTCTTCAAAATAATACACGGCTTGACTAGCATCTTCTTGATCTCGCTCAACAATTGGCAACTGTTCATAAGCACACATACCCATCATATACAAAGCATATGGAATATCATCATGACCTGGATGCAACTGTACAAATAAATTAAAACCTTCAGATGCCTCATCATACTTGCCAGCTTCATAATGTGCATAAGCTGAATATAACTGGGCTTTGACAGCCAGATTGGAATATGGATAATGACGTTCAACTTCTAAAAATGTTTTAGCAGCGTGACTATAATCCTTTTCTTTCATTTGTTTCATAGCTATATCATAAATATCATCTACTTTTTTATCGGCATAATTAACATCAATATCAGAGCAGGAAGACAGTATAACAATACCACCAGT
The DNA here is from genome assembly GCA_003542655.1 of Holosporales bacterium. Taxonomy (GTDB): domain Bacteria; phylum Pseudomonadota; class Alphaproteobacteria; order Paracaedibacterales; family UBA11393; genus UBA11393. The sequence continues at coordinate 17,423 of DPKF01000178.1, read as the reverse complement.
TAGTAAAAAATATTTTTTTATTGATGACAATTTTACGTTCATGAAAGGTTCCAGTCAATATAAATGTATTTCTTTTGTAACATATTGAAAGCTAAAAATCAAAGATCAGCTTACAATACAGGCTTAGTTTATTCATTTGCCGCCATAGCAGAAAATGTTTTTGATAACATCCGAATTTCTTTTCGCATTTCATCTGTTATTTTTGATCTGCCACTTGACAATTCATCTAATATATTTTGTGCCGTACATTCAATCATTTTAATTGATTTCTTGCTGGCTTCATCATTGTGCACGTGCAAAAGACGGGCAACTTGTTGCTGTAGTTCAAAATGCTGATGTGTCAGCTGATCCATATGCGTTAAATTTGCTTTCATCACCTCGTTTAATTGATGAATATTCCCGGCAAAACTTAACAATGCCTTAGAGGATTGTATACGACCTTCTTCAGAGCGATCTAATTGAGTCTGAAATGTATTCATGGCCTCTGCAAGCCGTTCAACTAAAGCCTCTCCATAAGCAGGGCCAGACGCAGGTGTCAACATATTCGCTGAATTTTTTTGTGAAAAAGCAGATAACACCTTTTCAACAGATTGATAAAATTTAGAAAAAGCACTTGATACTTGCACATCTAAAAAGCTAAGCGCTAAAGAGCCTAACAACCCGAACAAGGAAGAACTAAAAGCATACCCCATTCCCGTTAACGGTGCCTGCAATCCTGCTTTTAAATTTTGGAAAGCATCTTTAATATCTGTTGCATCAACATCAATGCCACTAATCACACTTGCAATCGCACCAATTGTTTTAGAAAGGCCCCAAAATGTACCAACCAAACCTAAGAAAACACATAGCCCAATAAGGTAGCGATTTAATTCACGTTTTTCATCTAAACGTTGTTCCACACTAGACAATAAACTTTTCATAGAAAGCAATGTTAAAACACCTTTAGGTGTATCTTTTAGCGTATAATTTAGAGGTGCTAGAATTTCAGGTCCTGTACTTTCTGAAAAATTAACCTTGCCCTTTGAAAAATTCGCCAGCCATTCATATTCCCGCTGCAGACTAAAAACTTGCAGCAAACATAAAACAATGCCAATCACAAAAGCAGAAATAATAATAATATTTAACCAAAAGTTATGATTAAACACATCAACAAGTTTTTCACCAACAAAAAAACACCCCAGCATAATAAATGCTAGAAAAAAACCTTGTATTGTTAACGTGCGCATTGGTACAGTCATATAAAAAGAATCTTCATGTTAAACTCTATTTCAGTGTAAAGAAATTAAGCAATAATGTAAAACAGATATAAAAAAAGCCTGATTAAATTAACCAGGCTTTGGTGTATCGTCAAATATTGTTATTCAGCCAAATGTTTCTGGGCTTTTTTGCCTAGATAAATCTCACCAAATAAGCCATTTTCTCCTGCCCTGAACTGACAAATGACCCAAGCTCAATAACAGAAAGGTGGCCTAAAGATCTCAATTTTTCAACAAGCTTAGCGGTTACGAGTTGCTCTATTCTATGCGTAATATAAACTTGCCCTAGTTGACCTTCGGGATATTTTGGTGCATCTTGGCAGGTTGCATACCAAGGTAAAATTTTTCCAAACATTTCCCGTCCAAAAGCTTCTACATAACCCTTGTGTTGATACTCTGCTTGAATCATCACAGCAGCAATAGCGCATCCTCTATCAACTAAATAATGCTGCGCTAACAAAGCAAGCGCATCAGGGTTTTCCTTTAGATCTGCTTCAATCATTGATTTAGGGTAAGCACCAAAACGCATAAAGCCAATCATTTGATCATCAACATTTAATACAAATCGGGGCAACCCATCCCTTTTTAAGTCTAGATTTAAATGATTTGCAACTTTTTGCGGTAGTTGATAATCAACATCTTTCACCAGACGGATAATAAGTTCTCTATAGTTTGAAAATATATTGACAAGATAACTGTCATTTGAAGATATTTCATTTTTTATGTGCTCAATATTATCTCCACTTAAAAAACAAAAAGCTAAAATGCTAAGTGTATCGCGATCAGATTCTATAATATTTTTCAGATTTTCTGGAAAGTCTTGTTCTGACAAATTCATCATATCGGCTTCAGTTTTATCTTTGAAGAATTCTGCAAAAATTGCTTGTAATTCATGCCCGTTTAAATTATCGCGTGCATTGAACACGAGCATAAGTGCAATCTTGTTTTCTAAAAGCGTATTTCTTGGGTAATGCACACCCGACAGATAGAATTTCATAACGTTTGGGTCTGATAACATCATTGCAAGCGACTGACAATAAGCGTCTAACATCTCATTAACCAATAAGGGGCACAAAACACATTGCTTGTTTTCTGGCCCTGTTAATGGATATGATTGATATGATATCCTTCTGAAAATTGCAGCGGCAACTTGTTGTTCTCCATCTGCGGACACAACGCGAAAATAGTCACCATTAGGGAACGTAATTTCTTTAACGACAGGGTTATCTAATATTAATACGCCATCAGCGTTAGCATGAACTGTCTCTCCCTCAGCGTTAGTACTGCTGAATTCTTTTGATTGCTCTGCACAAAATACATTTGATGCAACCAAAACACTCATTAAAAATAATTTTAATTTCATATAGATCTCACTTGTAAATAAAAGCCTTCTTGGATATAGAATGTATTATACGTCGATGTTCACAACTTTTAAAGCATTGGTTTGAATAAATTCACGACGCGGTTCAACAACATCCCCCATTAATGTTGAAAAAATTTCTTCAGCTTCTTCAACGTGCGGCATTTTTACTTGCAATAATGTGCGTGCTTCAGGGTCTAACGTTGTTTCCCACAACTGTTCTGGATCCATTTCACCAAGACCCTTATAACGACTAATGTTAATACCCTTACGTGCTGCTTCAAACAAAGCATCAATCATGGAAGATGGTCCATTATGTTTTGTAAAGTCATCTTTATCGGCATATAAATAAAGTTTAGCAGCGCTTGAAAACGTTGTTTTTAGCGCGTCTAATAAATTAATAATCCCTTTAATTTCTGGTGTTTTAATAACCGTTTCATCAATAGACCATGTTGTACTGACACCAGCCTCAATTTGTTCCACAACAAGACGCTTATCAAAAGTTACAATCCACTTTTCATTAATAGCAGACAACGCGTCTAATCGTTCTTGCAACGTATCTGCTGTTTTTTGCGACTGTTCTTGCAAATAGCCAGAAAATAATACCTGTTCTAACAGGGCAACATTTGAAAACCGGTGCGTTAATTGATGAATCGTTGTATAAAATTTTGCTAAATCATTTGCAAACAAACGCAAATCTTTGCCAGATCGTACCGTGCCATCTGCTTCAACAATTTTAGCATGTTGGCAAGATGAATCTAACAAATAGTGGCGCATTGCATTTTCATCTTTTAAATAGACTTCAGATTTACCGCGCATCACTTTATATAAGGGCGGTTGCGCAATATATAAATAACCACGATCAATAATTTCTTTCATGTGACGATAGAAAAATGTTAATAGCAACGTACGAATATGGCTTCCATCAACGTCCGCGTCGGTCATGATAACAATTTTATGATACCGTATTTTGTCAACATTAAATTCCTCACGACCAATACTGGTGCCAAGGGCAGTAATAATAGTGCCAATTTGATCCGATACAATCATACGATCAAATCGTGCCCGTTCAACGTTTAAAATTTTACCGCGAATTGGCAAAATTGCTTGATATTTACTGTCTCTTGCCATTTTGGCCGATCCACCCGCAGAGTCTCCCTCAACAATGAACATTTCACTTAATGCCGGATCTTTCTCACGGCAGTCTGCAAGCTTTCCAGGAAGGGATGCAATGTCTAAAGCACCTTTACGACGTGTAAGTTCTCGCGCACGACGCGCAGCCTCACGTGCTGCTGTTGCTTCCTGTACTTTGGCAACAATAATTTTTGCCTGTGATGGGTTTTCTTCTAACCACTGTTCTAAAGCTTCAGCAACCGAACTTTCAACAATAGGGCGCACTTCAGAAGAGACAAGTTTATCTTTTGTTTGTGATGAAAATTTAGGGTCTGGAACCTTAACAGATAAAACACACGTTAAGCCTTCACGAATATCGTCACCTTGTACAGCGGCTTTCGCATCTTTTTTCGAATGGCTTTGAATGTAACCCCCAACTGAACGCGTTAACGCACCACGAAAACCGGCTAAGTGCGTTCCACCATCACGTTGTGGAATATTATTTGTAAAACAAAGCATTGTTTCATGATAACTATCCGTCCATTCCATGGCCAGCTCAACAGTAATATCATTCTTTAGCGTTTTTACAAAAATAGTTGGTTCATGTAAGGCAGTTTTCCCCTTATTAAGATAGCGAACAAATTCAATTAAACCACCATCATATTGCAAATCATTTTCATACAATGTGTCGGAACGTTCATCAATCACTTTAATATGAACACCCGAATTTAAAAAGGCCAGTTCACGTAACCTGTGTTCAATCGTCCCCCTATTAAACTCTAAAATTTTAAACGTGTCTGCGGAGGGCCAAAATCTTATTTTGGTTCCAGAACGACCATCCCATGGCCCAACAACAGCAAGGGGTGCGTCAGGCACGCCGTGTGAAAATGTCATGCTGTGTTCTTTGCCATCGCGGTAAATGATCATCTCTAATTTTGATGACAGAGCATTCACAACAGAAACACCAACACCGTGCAAACCACCAGATACTTTATAAGAGTTTTGATCGAATTTACCACCAGCATGAAGCTGCGTCATGATAACTTCTGCAGCTGAAACACCCATTTCTTCATGAATGCCTGTCGGAATTCCACGCCCATTATCAGATACTGAAACCGACCCATCATCATGAATGGTAACAATTGCTAAATCACAATGACCCGCTAAAGATTCATCAATTGCGTTATCAACAACCTCATAAACCATATGGTGCAATCCTGTGCCATCGTCAGTATCACCAATATACATACCAGGGCGCTTACGAACAGCATCTAACCCTTTTAATACTTTAATTGAATCGGCAGTATATTGTTGTTTGGTCATCGTTGAATCATCTTTCATTTGCGTGTTTGTCATTTACTATCTACAAAAACATTAAGAAGTTACCACTTACACTAGCATATTTTAGATGGTTTTTGTGGAAAAGTTTTAATGCATTCTATATTAGCCTGCATCAAAAGCACATTGCAGCTTCTGCGCAGACGCATATACTAAAACCATCATTGGCACAATAAATACATATTGAGAATACATGTGAACAAATTCAGGCGCGTATCCTGAGGCGATCAGTGAAAACACACAGCTATTAGCTAGGCAAACGTATGAAGCGGTCTTTGTCCAAAATCCTTCACACAGATTGACAGGATTTGACAACAGATCAAACAGCATAGTAGCATGCAGAACAAAAGACATTGACATGAGAATGCTTTTACGCAACATATGGTGATCTTTTTTGTTCTTTTGAGCAAGAAAATCAGAATGAACTGGAGATTTACCGCTATCAAGAACAGGATCAACCATCATAAGGGGGCTTTCAGGATTTGAAGAATTTGCCCCTTCTACCCCTACTCCATTAGATTCACGATCGACTCCAATAACAGATTCATCCTCTCCGTTGCCAGATACTGCAACGGAGTCATTATCGGATTCTCCACTATCAGCCATTCCTTCACCAATTTCAGGTGTATGACGACCAATTGCAGCAGTCGGTTCAGATGGCAATGTGCCTAAAACAGGCAATGGGTTTTGATTTTCTTGTGGAACAGAAGCGCTTGAAACACACGCAGCAGGATATGGAGGTGTGCCGGGCCTCACTTCATCATCACTTGCACACACCAATGATGCCCCCACACATAAAATACATAAGGTTTTTACTAATTTCATAACGATAACTCCAGCAAAAAATAATTGATATACCTTTACCTTAGAACGTGTTTTATAAAATTAGCAAGATAGATAAAAACAACTCTTACTGAAAACGTGGTTTTTTATTCGTACCATCAGGGTTTCTGGCCTGTTCGTCATCGTCTGATGTTGAAGAGTTTGATAAGTCAGGACTCTCTGTACTCGCCACATCTGACCCAGATGACCAAGATGACCCAGACTGTCGCACACGAACATGTTTTGTCATATTTTCTGCATCCCCACTCATTAAGTCGGATAACTTAAAAACAGTATCACCAAACCAATTATCAAAATCCGTCATCATCATATTTTTAACACGCTTATTTCCAGTTATACTTAACAAACGTATATGTGGCGTAAAATCACGACGCCTAAAATAATCAAAAATCTCGTTATCTTGTGTCATTAAACTGTGATCACCTCTACACGCCGCAGCTATATGACAAATGCCTACATCACGGAAATTACCACGTTTTTTTTCCGACTCAAATTCACTCAACAGCACAAATAATACCATATGATAATCTTTAAAAATGCATTTTATCTCTTTAGACACAATCCATTGCGTTCTATAATATAATCCACATAAATTTTTAAAATATGTCATATTCACTTCAAACGCTGCATGATTGTGAACAACATTAAAAACATTACGTGCGGCTTCACTCACGCCACTAATTGTGTAATCTATATTTAATTGATAACAAAAATATGGTGCAATGCACTCTCTAAATTTTTGCAATTGCGGAGACACGTTCCCCATTAACAAAAGCATTTCGTTTTGTTTGATGACAGACTCTGGTTGAAACGTGAAATCCCAATTTTCAATATTATGTTGAGTCTTATAATGCTGCAAAAAGGCACGTAAAGGGTTTTGAACCGCATCATGCCACAAAACATCTGGCATTTTTGCGAAACCTAATTGTACACATTGATTCAAAAAAGAAAATGTACGGTTCTGCATCCCCATAAAAAAGCTCATATGCGCTGTTTTATTATCAAAAGTAGCCATCGTATTTGCAAAACCAAATTTTGGCACAGCCGTTTGAACAATTTTATAATTTGGAGCAGACTGTCCAATACGTTGCTGAACATCATTAGCATAACGTGAAGTAAAAGCAGAAAAAGCATTTTCATTTTCTGGATCCAACAACATTGCAACATAGCTATTAGCGGGAGACGCAATAGGCATATCCCCCAAATCCGGCACATACTCAGGCGGAACACTCTCAATTCTTGAAACAGAACGTTTTTTTTGAAGCAAACTATTTATAACACATTCCTGAAAAACAGTTCTATGACCTTCATCCTCATCTGCTTCATCCCTATAATCTCTCTCAGGGGCAGGAGAGCGTCTACTAAACGGCCTCATGACAGAAGTTTCCGTCTCACAAAGAACTAGAGATCTTGCACGCTGTCCGGCTAGGGTACAGAGGCCATAGCCTAGATTTTCCATTCCATTCGCAGCAGACAGACAAGCAATCATAAGAATAACTTTCTTTATATTATTCATAAAACCAATCAGTAAGTAATTAACTCAGACTGATATAAGGTGTGTTTTATGAAATGCAAGCAGATTTTACTGAATGATTACATTATTTTTTTATCATCGTGGAATATAACTAAAATAATCAATCCTACTTGTGAAAAAGCATTTACTGTGCGGGAAAAGATTCGTTAGGGCAACTCTTCGTGTTGGATGAGTAACCGATATAAATATAAAAAAGCGCTCGCCTCAATAGCGGCGTGCTCGGTAACGTTCAAGAGAAAATAGATAGTTATTTATTAGACGTTATGCAACTTTAATAAATACGTTCTTTAGGCTGAATATAGTCAACATCATCTGTTAAGGTTTTTGCAAGTACTGGTCTGTAAGTAAGAGTTACAGATCCATCCTCATTTAAAGCTGACAAGGTATGTGTCATCCATTTTTCATCATCACGGTCTTTAAAATCATCACGAGAGTGCGCGCCCCTACTCTCTTCTCTATTCAAAGCAGAATGCAAGGTCACGATGGATTGTTGAATCAGATTTTCAAGTTCCAAAGCTTCAATTAAATCTGTATTCCAAATTAAGGATTGGTCATAAATTTTAATATCTTCATATGCCTTTGTGACGGCTTTTAATTTTTCCAAACCGCTGACCATAATGGCTTCTGTTCTAAAAACAGAGCAATGTTCTTGCATGGTCTTTTGCAACTGTGAACGCACAGCACTTGTTTTGACAGATCCCTTACTCTCTTTTACCTTAAATAAGCGCTTAAACCCCTGCAGTGAATTTTCATAAGGCCGATCAGATGCATGCGCCCTACCGGGTTCTATTAATTCACAAGCGCGAATTGCGGCAGCTCTGCCAAAAACAATAATATCTAATAAAGAATTTGTGCCCAGTCTATTGGCGCCATGAACAGAAACACATGCCCCTTCCCCAATTGCCATCAACCCCTTAACGATTGTTTTTTTCTTATCCTTAATCACCTCTCCACGATGATTGGTTGGAACACCGCCCATATTATAATGAACCGTTGGAATAACTGGAATTGGTGCTTTTGTCGTATCAACGCCAGCAAAAATTCTCGCTGTTTCGGATATGCCTGGTAAGCGTTTTGCAATAACCTTTGGGTCTAAATGTTCCAAATGAAGATAAACATGATCTTTTTGATCACCCACACCACGGCCTTCCATCACCTCAACAGTGATCGCACGTGAGACAACATCACGTGATGCCAAATCTTTTGCATGAGGTGCGTATGTTTCCATAAATTTCTCACCCTTACTATTTGTAAGGTAACCGCCCTCTCCCCGTGCTGCTTCAGACATAAGGCACCCCGAACCATAAATGCCCGTTGGGTGAAACTGAATAAACTCCATATCAGATAAGGGAAGACCTGCACGCAAAACCATGGCGTTGCCATCCCCTGTGCACGTATGGGCTGATGTGCATGATAAAAACGCACGACCATACCCACCTGTTGCCAAAATTGTTTGATGTCCCCAAAATCGGTGCAAGCTGCCGTCATCCATACAAAGTGCTGTCACACCACGACATACCCCCTGATCATCCATAATTAAATCAAGAACAAAATATTCAATATAAAATTCTGCCTTATGTTTTAAACATTGCTGATAAAGCGTATGAAGAATAGCGTGACCTGTTCTATCGGCTGCAGCACACGCACGCTTTGCAATTGATTCACCTTGTTTAATGGTGTGGCCGCCAAAAGCACGTTGATAAATTTCTCCCTTTTCATTTCTTGAAAACGGTACACCATAATGTTCAAGTTCTATGACTGCATCTTTTGCGTGTTTACACATATATTCAATGGCGTCTTGGTCGCCAAGCCAGTCGCCGCCTTTAACGGTATCATAAAAATGATAGCGCCAATCATCATTGTCGCCCATATTGCCAAGTGCTGCACTAATGCCGCCTTGTGCTGCAACTGTGTGACTGCGTGTTGGAAAAACCTTTGTAATGCAAGCTGTTTTTAAATTTTTAGCGCACATACCAAGTGTTGCACGAAGACCTGCACCACCAGCACCCACAACCAAAACATCATAGTCATGATCTATAATTGCATGTCCATTATAAGTAGCTATCATTTTAAAATCGCTCCATTAGCGGCTATTTTAATGATACATATAAAGATAAAAACACATAATACAAAAGCCAATAAATAAGCCATATTAACAAGAACTGAACGCCACTTAAGTGATGAAATATAATCCTCAACAACCGTGATAACGCCAAGTGTAAAATGATATAATAAAGATAAAGCAAGTAAAGTCAGCCCCGTTAAGGCCCAGACTGACGAAAAACTTTCTGCACAGCTATAGGGATTGCTAAAATTATGACCGAAAAAAAACCATGGCAATAAAAATAGTAATAATATTGCACTTATACGCTGATGTTTCCAATGCGTAGCACTCGTCATATATTACCTCAAAAAAAATAGAATAATAGGAACGACAAAAGAGAAGCATGTTAAAAGAACAACTAGCCAACCTGACCTATAAACAGCTTTGATTCCTAACCCAAAGCCGCAATCCCAACATAAATGGCGTATACCATTAAGCGTGTGATAAACAAGCGCTGGCATAATAAGCCATGCGGTAAAAAACGATAGCATCAAACATGCTAACAAGGGTTCTCCCGATCCAGGCTGATCATTGCGAATAAGGGCAAGGGACCATAAAAACAGCAAAAAATGAAGCACACCCACACCCAAAAATACACCAGAAATTCTATGCATGATGGATAGAACTGATGTTAATTGTGGCTTATAAATTTGTAAGTGCGGTGATAATGGCTTTTCATGCATAAACAGTAACTCCCAAAAAGGCCACCCTCTTTTTTAAACATTAAAGAGGGTGCATATACCTTACTGCCCTAAACTTTCCTTAATTTTAGCGCGTTCTTCTGACGAAGTACTCTCTATCGCATCAACAGTTTTGACTAATGAATCAGCATCCATAATGTTTAATGGCACAACAATAATGCCGCCCTTTTTATCTTTTAACAGCACAAAACTGGCAGGAACTTGCGTCAAACCAATTTTATCCATAAGATTTGAATTTTTATCATAAGCACTTAAATCACCATAGTCTGAAGCCTGAACATCAATTTTAAATTCTTGCACTTTGTTAAGCAGTGCTTCTTTAGATGGCTTGTTATTGGCGTAAGCACCAAGTAAATCTAAGAATTTTATCGCATCTTTTCTATAGGCTGCATTTAAAATCAAACCATACTCACGTGTTAAATCACCCTGAAATAGAGGCACTGAATAAACCATAAACTTAATATTGGCATTTTTCTTTCTAAGATCGCTGATCATCTTTAGATGTGTTTGACAGTGAGGACACAAAAAATCAATAATCATAAGCACAGAAACATCAGCGTCTTCAGTTCCCCCAAAATTTATGGCACCCTCTGTTATAGCGGCAAGATTCTCTTTAATATTTTTTGCCCAACCAATTTTTTGCTCAGCTTGCTTGTTTTGAACACCTTCTTGTAAAATTTGTGCAACAATTTCAGGATATTTAGCAATCGTTGCAAGTATTTTTTGTTCTTCTTGAGAAGGCCCTTTATTTTCAGATTTTTTTTTCGCACCCAATTTGTAAACCTTAGGCATTGCATTTGGCTTCTTTGTGGGATTAATTTCTTTTTTAATAATTGCTTGATCCAAAGGAGATGTCTGAGCAGATAAAGCGGACATGATTGCAGCCATACTCACTGCCATTGTTTTTGTTTTCATTATATACAGTAACTCTATAAATTGTTGACTATACTAAGGCTAACAAATTCCATCCCCCCTGAAAAGAGATGTTAAATTAAAAATTTGCTTTCTTTTTATTTTCGGTATACAATGGAATTATCCTGAATAAAATATTTCACTATACTAAAAATATGTGATAATCTTCCAATCAGGGTACTTCCCTTAATTTTCAAGTAACATTGGAAGTTATTTACATAAACACTTAAGAAAGAGATTTTTAATGACTCAAGGCACCGTAAAATGGTTCAATTCAACAAAAGGCTATGGCTTTATTACTCCTGATAATGGCAGCGCCGACGTATTCGTGCACATTAGTGCAGTTGAAAAAGCAGGTTTAATGAACTTGCAAGATGGCCAAAAATTGTCTTACGAACTTGCATCAAACAAGGGTAAAGAATCAGCTGTAAATTTACAAATAGCTGACTAATTTAATAAACAAATACTATAAAGTATTTGCTATTCTAGACTTCCCATCTTATATAAAAGATGGGAAGTTTTTATTTGCTCTTCGAAAGGATTCATGATGCAAAATTTTAATGACGCTGATTTGCCGCAACCGTTACTGGACAGATTATCAGCAATTGGGTTTACGACACCAACCCCTATTCAACAAAAAGCCATTCCTGAGGCTTTAAAAGGTTCCGATATTTTAGGTTCTGCGCAAACAGGTACAGGGAAGACAGGTGCTTTTGGCATCCCCCTAGCGTCATTTTTAATGCAAAATGAATCAAGTAATGCATTAATTTTATTACCAACACGCGAACTTGCGATACAAGTTGAAAAAGCACTGCAAACGTTTATGGGACGTAATAAAATATCAACAGCGCTTTTAATTGGTGGCGAAAGCATGCCAAAACAATTATCGCAACTACGCAGGTCTCCACGACTGATTATAGGTACACCTGGCCGTATTAACGACCACCTAGAACGCAAAACATTAACGTTCAAACATACACACTTCCTTGTGCTTGATGAAATGGATCGCATGCTCGATATGGGATTTGATGTTCAGCTAGAAGCAATTGCAAAATTTCTACCAGAAAAACGTCAAACACTCATGTTTACGGCAACCATGCCTAAAAAGATGGAACAACTTGCTGCACGTTATTTAACGAATCCTGTTCGTATTTCTGTTGGAGACAACCAAAAACCTGCACTCAATATTAAACAAGAAAGTGTTCGCCTACGTGAAGATGAAAAATATGTACGTTTCGTAAAAGAAATTGAGGAACGAACAGGATCAATCATTACCTTCGTAAAAACAAAACACGGTGCCGATCGCATGGCTGTGAAATTAAGAACTGCGGGACACGCAGTTGAAGCGCTTCACGGAGACCTTAGACAATCAAAACGCACACGCGTTATTGAAAAATTCAGACGTGAACAATGTCGTATCCTCATTGCAACAGATGTTGCAGCACGTGGCCTTGACATTCCGCACATCGAACATGTGATTAACTATGATCTTCCCCAATGTCCTGAAGATTATATCCACCGTATTGGTAGAACCGCCCGTGCGGGTGCTACAGGTTGTGCATTAAGCTTTTTAAGCCCTGCAGATTCTGGCAAATGGCATGCTATTCAAAAGCTGATTGACCCTGACTATAAGCCAGGCCCTTCATCAAATAAAAATGGCAGTGGCAGTGGAAAACCTTCTGGCCGTCCAGGAAAAAGACCAAACAAAAGCGGTGGTTTTAAAGGAAAATTCTCGACGTCAAAATCGACGACTGCAAAACCGACGAATTCAAAACCAAGAAAACCATTTGCAAAAAGAACAGGCTCTAACGGATAGTCCTGGCTCATATAACGGTTAGCGCGATTAAGTTATTTGATCAATTCCAAACGTCGTACAAAATAAAAATTTTATACTGCGGCTTGGGAAATGCATTTAAAATAATCGCGCAAACCCTTAATCCACAAAAAAAACATCATTTTTGATGTCAAATCATTCCAAAAAAACCATTTTTCTTCATTTTAAAATTTTGCTATACAAAAATACGTTTCACCATACTGTCCCCACAAGGTGCATAAAGGCGTAAGGGCCTGAAAGAAATTTTGCATACATGCCGCTTGAAAATGGCACAAAATTGAACGTTTGTATAGAAAAATATCTGCAAAACCAATCCGGGAAAGGCAACATTATTTGAGGCTTTTGCGAAGACAACTGAACATTTGATAACGCTGTGCTAGGAACAGCATTAGAATTAGAATCAGAATTTTCAGCACATTTTGGAAATGAATTTAAAAAGATACCTAAAATTAATATCAGCTTCAACACACTATTTTCCCTCACCTAAAGAGAAAGGGCATGAATCAAATCAATACCCTTTCTATTATGATGACGATTCTATAACAAATGGTCAAGTGGCTAAGAGGTTTTAAGAACACCCACTTGTTGCGCCACATGTATTACATTTCAAGCAAGTACCATTTCTAACCATTGTAAAACTGCCACATTCACGACAATCATCCCCGGTATAACCTTGTACTTTTGCTTGCGTAATACGCGACGATGTCTCATCTATTTTTTTTGTATGTTTTAGTATTTGTGCAGATGCTGATTTAGGTAATGGAATTTCCACTCCATGTGTGCCTGTTGCTTTTTGTTCAAGAGGTTGTGCCATAAATTTAGGATATTCTTTTGGGCTACCAATTGTATCTGGATTTAAATCTTTTGGTTTCACATGCGCAAAATCATGACGGCCTAAATAATTGATAGCAAGCTCTCTAAATAAGTAATCTAAAACAGATGTGGCCATTTTAATATGATCATTGCCGCCAACCATACCAGATGGCTCAAAACGCGTAAAGGTAAAGGCCTCAACATATTCTTCTAGAGGAACGCCATATTGCAAACCAATAGAAATTGCCATAGCAAAATTATGCATTAGGGAGCGGAAGGATGCACCTTCTTTATGCATATCGATAAAAATTTCACCAAGTTGTCCGTCTGGATATTCACCAGTGCGTAAATAAATTTTGTGACCACCAAGGCTGGCTTTTTGCGTATAACCACTACGCCTATTTGGAAGCTTACGTCGTTCCGCTTGATATTTTTCAATAATACGCTCAACAATTTTTTCAGAAATAACCGCCGCTTTTTCTTCATGAGGCATAGCTGTTAATTCTTCAGCATCAAGATCCATGTCTTCCAAAACTGTTGCATTTAAAGGTTGTGATAGTTTTGATCCATCACGGTATAGTGCATTTGCCTTAATCCCAAGACGCCATGAATTTATATACGCATTTAAACAATCATCAATCGTTGCACTATTTGGCATATTCACAGTCTTTGAAATAGCACCCGAAATAAACGGTTGAACAGATGCCATCATCTGTAAATGACTATCAATTGATAAGAACCGTTTACCAATTTTACCGCATGGATTAGCACAATCAAATACAGGTAAATGCTCATCCTTTAAAAAAGGTGCGCCTTCTAATGTCATCGTACCACAACAATAGGCATTCGCTTTTTCAATTAGAGCACTGCTAAATCCTAATTCTTTTAACATATTGAAATTCGGATTATTTAACTGCTCATCTGTAAACTTGAGTGTTTTTTTACAAAAGTCAGCGCCTAAAGTCCATTGATTAAACGTAAATTTAATATCAAAAGCCGATTTTAAATTTGCCTTTAAGACGTCAAGTTCAGTTTGTGTAAAGCCTTTGGTTTTTAAATCTGCAAACGAGACACCTGGAGCATTTTCTAAGGTTCCATGACCTGTTGCATAGGCGATAATTTCTCCAACTTCCTTATCAGTATAGCCTAATGTGTTCAAGGCTTTAGGAACCATTTGATTAATAATTTTAAAATACCCGCCACCGGCAAGTTTTTTAAACTTAACTAAAGCAAAGTCAGGTTCAATGCCTGTTGTATCACAATCCATGACCAAAGCAATCGTTCCTGTTGGCGCGATCACGGTGGTTTGTGCGTTTAAATAACCATATTGTTCACCTAATAAAATTGCCTCATCCCATGCTTTTTTTGCATGCGTAATCATTTCAGGCACAGGGCAATCTGTTGCCTTTAATGCAACAGGTGTATTTGTTAGCCCCTCATACCCGTCCACTTCTCCATATGCAGCACGCCTATGGTTGCGCATAACACGCAGCATATCTTGTTTGTTTTTTACGTATCCTGGAAACGGACCAACTTCTTTTGCAAGTAATGCGGATGTTGTATAAGCAACGCCCGTTAAAATGGATGCCAAGGCGCCAGCAATAGAACGACCTTCTTTAGAATCATAAGCAATTCCCATGCTCATAATCATGGCCCCTAAGTTGGCATAGCCAAGGCCAAGTGTTCTAAATTCATAAGATTTCTCAGCAATTTCTTTTGATGGAAATTGCGCCATATACATAGATGTTTCTAAAGTTAATGTCCACAGTTTAATGCCATGCTCATAAAGGTTAATATTAAATTTAGAGCCTTTAGATGTTTCTTCCATAAAGGTATTGAGGTTAAATGACGCTAGGTTACAAGCAGTGTCATCCAAAAACATGTATTCAGAACAAGGGTTTGAACCATTAATGCGCCCACTCTGCGGACATGTATGCCATTCATTAATTGTTGTATCAAACTGAATTCCAGGATCTGCACAGGCCCACGCTGCGTAACCAATTTTATGCCACAAGTCTCTGGCTTTAAGTGTCTTTTTAAACGATTTATCCTGGCGTCCTGTTAAATCCCAGTTTTTATCTTTTAAGACGGCTTGAATGTAATCGTTATTAACACGAATCGAATTGTTTGAATTCTGTCCAGATACCGTATTATACGCTTCACTGTCCCAATCTGTTGTAAATTCTTCTAGACCTAATTCCGTTTCACCCAATTTTGCCATATGAATGACGCGCTGAATACTGTTTTGCGGCACTAAATATTGACGTGCTTCTTTAACAGCCATCTTTAATGCAGGGTTTGTTTTTACAGAAAACCGTTCTTCTTCTGAGATAGATTCATCCAAACAAGCTTTCATGATGAGGGTTAAATATTTTTTATTAATTTTTGATCCGCTAACGAGCGCTGCAACCTTCGCTTCTTCTTTTACTTTCCATGAGACAAATTCTTCAATATCTGGATGATCAACGTCAAGGGTCACCATTTTAGCAGCACGACGTGTTGTCCCACCAGATTTTATAGCACCAGCAG
The DNA here is from genome assembly GCA_003542655.1 of Holosporales bacterium. Classification (GTDB taxonomy): domain Bacteria; phylum Pseudomonadota; class Alphaproteobacteria; order Paracaedibacterales; family UBA11393; genus UBA11393. The sequence continues at coordinate 1,086 of DPKF01000178.1, read as the reverse complement.
ACCGATCGCCAATACGCAAAAAACTCATGAGGCCTGACGATTTTCCACCACCAGACAGTGTTTCGCCTGATCCACGAATTTTAGAAAAATTACTGCCTGTACCTGATCCATATTTAAATAAACGGGCTTCACGAACCCAAAGATCCATAATCCCACCCTCATTGACAAGATCATCACCAACACTTTGAATAAAACAAGCATGTGGCTGTGGACGTTCATAAGAAGATGTTGATTTGACAAGCTGTTTTGTTTTTGGATCAACATAATAATGGCCCTGTGACGTGCCATCAATACCGTATGCCCAGTGAAGACCGGTATTAAACCATTGCGGAGAGTTAGGTGCAGCCATTTGATTGCACATCATATAACGCATTTCATCAAAGTATGCCTTTGCATCCGCTTCAGCGTCAAAATAACCTGCTTTAAAAGCCCAATATGTCCACGCACCAGCCATACGATCAAATAATTGTGTCACACTTGTTTCTGCACCAAAAGTTGTGCCTTTTTTTGGAACACGGCGTGATAACCAAACAGGGATGCCCTCTTCTTTTACAATTTCAGTTTCTAAAGGAACCCCCTTTTTACGTAAATATTTTTGTGCACAGACATCAGCCGCAACTTGTGACCAATGTTTTGGCACATTGAAATCATTCATTTGAAAAACAATGGTGCCGTCAGGATTTTTAATTTCACTAACGCGATTATGAAAGGTGAACAAGTCATAAGGGTTATTTGTTTTTGCCGTAAAATGACGTTCAATTTTCATAAAATTTATCCTTTATTGTAACAATATATAGTAGGTTATATGCTTTTTAAGCACTACATATTGTTATAAGATCATGTTTTTTTATGCAGTTCAAGTCTTGACAAAAATTTAATATTCCCAAATTCAAGATACGCTTTAAAATTTTTAAAAATAAATTACGCAGACCTAAAATTCTTATCTTGGCGGCAAGCAACCGCGTGTTACTGATTGTTTCCTTCGGACCAGCCTGGGTCAATTGTCAAATTTGCCGCTTGCTATCCATCACGGCAAAAAGCTACCAAACCCTAATTCGGAATTAAAACGTTATTATTGATAGCTAA
>DPKF01000114.1 GCA_003542655.1 Holosporales bacterium | reverse complement strand
CGGCATCTTTGCTTATAAAGAGAAAAAATTAATCATAAGATGGTTTTCTGTACTGTTGATACAGTCATTTTCTGATGGGTTCCACCCGAAACACCACGCAACCGCGTCCATCCCTCAGCAAAGCTTTTAGGCCACAATCGCCCTGCACCCTAAAAATAACCTAAATATAAAAACAATTAATCGCGGCCCTTAAAAATGGATATTTTGTTCAAAAGATAAATTTTTAACAGCTTTTTTTAACTTATCAAATGTTTGCACTTCTAATTGGCGCACACGTTCACGTGAAAGCCCCAATTCTTGCGCAATCTCTTCTAAGGTTTTTGGATCTTCTTTCAAACGGCGTTCTGAAATAATATATTTTTCACGATCACTTAAACATAAAATCGCTTGTTCAAATAACTTATTTTTTCGTCTATGCTCATCTTGATCTAAGATGACATCTTCCTGTGATTCTGAATCATCACTCACCCACTCTATCCATTCGGCTTCAGACTCTGATGCCATACTCATTGGTGCATTTAAAGAAGAGTCCTTAGCTGCAAACCGATTATGCATCTCAACAACTTCTTGCGGTTTAACCTCTAGCTTTTCAGCAATTGTTTGAATTTTTTCATTCGTTAAGTAAGATGAATTATCTTCTATATCCAAAGCACGTTTCATTTTTCTTAAACCAAAAAATAATTTTCGCTGAGCACTGGTTGTTCCCATTTTAACAAGTGACCAACTTTTTAAAACATATTCCTGCATACTGGCACGAATCCACCAAGTTGAATATGTGGAAAATTTCACACCCTTTTCAGGATCAAAGTTATTCGTTGCTTGTAAAATGCCCACATTTCCCTCTGCAACAAGTTCTGAAATGGGCAAACCATAACCTCTATACCCTTGCGCTACTTTCATCACAAGACGCAAATGACTGCTTACCAATCTGTCTAATGCCTTTTTACTTTGCTTTTCACGCCAATCCTTAGCGCAGATATACTCTTCCTCGCTGCTTAAAACAGGAATATTCATCACTGTTCTAGCATACCGTTTACATAATTCTTCTGCAGATTGATTCATAAAAAAGCATAAATAATAGCATCTTAACTTTAATAGTACACAAATTTTATGAACAAAGTATGAATTTCGCCGTTGTATTGGCTAACATACAGAATATTAATTATTATTTCTTTTTACTGACCACCAACCAGTTCAACCAGCTGATTGTGCAAATAGGCACACAAAAAGCATAGAGAGCGCCACAAATACAAACTTTATAAGACGTTTTATTGAAAAAGCTTGACGATATTTAAGCATAATATAAAGTGATTCTAATGACTGCATCAAGTAATAGAACGCAAACAATCTTGATGCTAAAGCGACATTTTCTAAAACGTTTGTTGTCCATATCAAAATGATCGCCACAAGCGAAAGCAGTAAGTATCCTTGATTCATCTTAATTCTATTATTAACAGATTCTGATAATAAACCACTACAGCCCGTTGCATCCGCCAAGGCAGAGCTCATCTGACTAAAAACACCACCACACACAAGCACAAGGGGTAACAACCAGGAAAATCTTGATAAAACGTCAATAATCGTTGTTTCACTAACGGATGTTACATCACCCAAAACAAACATCATGCACCAAACGAAGAATATATATATTAGGGAGGAAAATATTTGCGCATATTTCATTGATTCTACACGTAAAACAGTTGTATATCGGTCACCAAGGTATCGTGACGTTTCAAAACCCTGAACGAGTAATAAAATGCCAGCAATTTTGCAAAGCGATTGAAAAGTGATGACCTTCTCTGAAGGTGGTGTTAAATGAACAAACCCTAGGTTGTTCCAACTGTAAGTAAACACCCCAATACAAACAGAACATACCAATGCTATTTTAATATTAACAGCAATACGTCCAATAAATTCTAAATGCGCAATCCCCCGAAGATAACCCAATATACCAATAATCAACAATATCACCGTCGACATAATATCTTTTGAGACTTCATCATCTATACCAAAAAGACTTAAGGAAAAGGCCGATAAAATGTGAATATAAAACGCAATAGACACAAGATAAGCTATACCTAAGGAGAAATAAGACATCTTATTCAGTGTTTTAAATGTGCCAAGCATCTTACCAGACTGAATAAGAGGCTCACTATGCACAATATTAAAACGCATAACGTCACCAATTTGGTAACTCAACAAAATAATCCCCAGTAAAAAAAATAAGGACCATTTTCCAACCAAAACCCATAACAAGGGTGCAATAATAATAAAACCACTTCCTATAATAGACGACAACGGCGTTGACATCGCGCGCCAATTAATAGAATTTCTCATTGTTTTTGAAAACAGTCCAGCAAGAATGAGGACAATAGAAAAAAGTGTGACACCCTCTACAAAGTAATTTGTCATTTACGCCTTGTGAACAAAGTTAGGTATATAGTGTTTGAGTATAACATAAAATGGGGTAAGGATTGATAAATTTAAGCTGCAATTGATCGGCGCCCTGAAAAAGCAACAGTTAACGTCCCATCATCTAAATAATCCAACTCGCCACCAATGGGCACACCGTGAGAGAGCGTTGTCATTTTAAGATTGGGAAGGTTTTTGAGTTGATTTGCAATAAAGTGCAAGGTTGTTTGTCCGTCAACTGTTGCACTTAAGCTGAGTATTACTTCATCAACGCCCTGTTCAATACGCTGCTGCAAATTATGTAAGTGCAGCCTGTCAGGGCCAACACCATCAATGGCTGATAATAATCCACCGAGTACGTGATAATATCCTGAATAGGTTTTTGATCGTTCAATGGCCCAAAGATCTGCGACACTTTCAACAATGCACAATATTTTTGGATCACGCCTTGATGATGAGCAAATCACACAAGGAGACGTTGTGTCTAAATTTCCACAAACAGCACACGTTTTAATATGATCATAAGCTTGAGTTAAAGCATCCAAAACATTTTTTAATATAAGTTCTTTGTTATTTAATAAATGTAATGCAATGCGTCTTCCTGAACGCTGACCAAGTCCGGGTAATTTTCCAATAAGCTGTATAAGTGTAGAAATTTCAGGACTATGCATAACAATAAAAAATATTAATAATTCAATATAATTCTATATATAATAACGGCAAATAGAAAGATGGAAAATATTTTACCGTCGTTCAAATAATTTTTCTATATCTTTTTTAGACAATCTAACATAAGTTGGGCGCCCATGATTACACTGTGCTGAAAAATCTGTCGTTTCCATTTTGCGTAGTAACGCATTCATTTCTGAAAGATTCATAACATCGCCTGCGCGCAGACTTGTATGACAAGCATGGGTTGATAATTTTTCCATCTGACGCATTAAAAAATCAACGGGTGCATCATGAACTGCTAAATCATTTAAAAGATCACGTAACAATTGCTTAACGTCACATCCTTCCAACAGTATGGGGACTTCTTTAACGGAGATTATTTTGCCAAATAAATCAAACATAAAGCCTAAATTTTTTATATCTGTTTCATATTCTTTAATAAGCGCTACATCCATATCGGATAAATCAATCATTTCAGGTAATAATAAAGCAGAGCGGGGTATACTTTTATTTAATACCTGACACTTAAGCTTTTCATAGGTTAAGCGTTCTGCTGCGGCATGTTGATCAACTAAAATAAGATCACCATTTTTTTCTGAAACAATATAGGTTGCATCAATTTGACAGCGCGCCATACCAAGTGGATAATCATGTTCAACAGGTATAATGGGCACAACAGGTTCTTTTTGTATTTCTGCGTATGGTTTTTGATCAACGTAAGATGAGAAAGGTACAGAATCATCCTGCAAAAAGCGAACAGCTGCACCACCACCTTGAAATTGCTGTCTTTCATATGTTGGGAAGGCAATTCTGCCAGAGGGCTTAAATGATGCAGATGATGATCTTGGAAAAGGTGCAGCAGAACAGACGGGCCTTTTTTCTTGTTCTGTCGTTATGTAGGCAACGGCTTTTGCAGCTAATGCGTTTGTTGTCTTTTTTGAAGACTCTCTCAATGCTTCACTCAGGCTGGATAAAATAAAGCTCCTAACCAACTGTCCATCACGAAAACGGACTTCTGTTTTATTGGGGTGCGCATTAAGATCGACCATAAAGGGGTCAATATCTAAAAATAAAACGGCAACAGGGTGGCGGTTGTGCTCTAAAACATCACGGTAGGCAAACTTTAAGGCATTGATCATAATTTTATCACGCACAACGCGTGCATTGACAAACATATATTGATCAGTAGCACGACCACCATGAAATGTGGGTAAAGATATCATGCCTTTAATAGCAATACCTTCACGTTTGGCTTCAAACACAGTACAGTTTTCTGTGACCGTTTTTGACAATACATCATCGAGGCGTTTTGCAAAATTTTGATCAGATGCATCCGCATCAACTTTTAAATCAAGTATTATTTTTTTATCCGTCTCTAGTATGAACGTAACTGCGGGGTTTGCAAGTGCTAATTTTTTCACAAGATCTGTGACATGTGCTTGCTCTGTATGGGCCGTTTTCAAAAACTTTAAACGGACTGGCGTTGCATAAAATAAATCAGAAACTTCAACGGTGGTGCCAAAATCACTTCTAACAGGCGCAGGCTCTTGCTTTAATGCACCACCCTCCATTTTAATGCAAAATCCAGTTTCATCATTTTTAGTTCTTGATGTGATGGCAACCCTAGAAATAGAGGCTATTGACGGCAATGCTTCGCCACGAAAACCAAAAGACTGAATATTAAACAAATCATTATCTGGAATTTTGGAGGTTGCATGGCGTGATAACGCCATCGATAGTTGGTTTGATGCAATACCACTGCCATTATCTTGAACTTTTATATATGTTTTTCCGCCATCATAAAGTGTAATTTTTATATGCGTACTACCCGCATCTAAAGCATTTTCAACCAGTTCTTTTACAACATTTAAAGGGCGCTCTACCACTTCACCAGCTGCAATTTGGTTAATTAAAACAGGATCTAAATAACGAATAGGTGCCACGTAAATATTGTGCATATTGAAAAGCCTATAAATATTAGGATATCTGTTTTTTTAATTATTCTACACTTGTTCTAAAAATAAGTGCAACAGCTTAAACTATGGATTACTTAATAATCAGATAAAGATTTAATAATTAGTGTGGATCCTGTATGCTTTTAGTACATGTGCAAAGATAAATGGTGGCATTGATGTTAGGAATTATTATTTTAGCTGCTGGGCGTGGCACGCGTATGCACTCTGCAATACCAAAGGTCATGCATAAAGTGGCTGGAAAACCAATGTTACACCATGTTTTGGATGTAACCTCTACGTTAAAGCCAGCCCAAACAATTGTTGTGGCGTCAAATGATTTATTATCTTATGTTGGTCAGCAAAATGCAGACTATATTATACAAGAAAACCCACAAGGAACAGGGCATGCCGTGCAATGTGCCCTGCAGCATTTAAAACCACACATTACAGACGTGATCATATTATGCGGCGATACGCCCTTAATTACGCAAAAATCATTACACACCTTACAAAGGTCAACAGCAGATGTCTGTGTACTTTCAATGACATTAAAAGGTCCTGATTTATTAAAACCATACGGCAGGTTGGTTCTTAAGGATGAAATTGTTACCCGCATTGTTGAAATGAAAGATGCCACAGATAACGAAAAGACACTCCCCTACGCAAATGCAGGTATTTATAAAGTAAGCGTTAAAACATTACAAAAAACGCTTCCCCTTTTAACAAATAATAATAACTCAACAGAATACTATTTAACGGATATTATTGCGCTTGCTCATGAACAAAATAATTCAGCATCTTATCTAAAGGGAGAAACGGACGAATTTTTCGGTGTCAACTCAAAGGTAGATTTAAGTTGTGCTGAACACATTATGCAAGACCGTTTACGTGTGCACCATATGAACAGCGGTGCTACGCTTATTGATCCTAAAACTGTATTTTTTAGTATGGATACAAAGGTAGAATCTGATGTTATTATTCATCCTTTCGTCACGTTTGGCGACACTGTAACGTTAAAATCAGGTTCTATTATCTATCAAGGGTGCCATTTGGAACATGCGACTGTTCATAAAGGCGCAAAAGTTGGACCTTTTGCACATTTACGTGGTGATGTGGAACTTTATGAAAAAGCAGAAGTCGGTAATTTTGTAGAAATTAAAAAAAGCACAATCAACAAGGGTGCTAAAATAAAACATTTAAGCTATATTGGTGATGCCACGATTGGGGTAAAAGCTAATGTTGGCGCAGGGGTTATAACCTGTAATTATAATGGGTTTACAAAATCACAAACAATCATTGGTGATGGTGCTTTTGTTGGATCAAACTCTTCTTTAATTGCACCTGTTACAATTCATAATAATAGTATTGTTGGCGCTGGTAGCACAATTACACAAGATGTTGCTGAAAATGATCTTGTTTTTACCCGCAGCACACAAACAATCAAACCTAAAGGTGCCATAAAATTTAAAGCAAAATATAACAAATGATTTTTTACGGACTATAAAAAATCCACGAAACTTTTGCCCCGTGGATTCTCTATATTGATACTAATAAGAAATTTTACCCAGTCTAAAAATAATGACGTCGGGCAGTTGCAGCAGCCATCATTTGGTGCATCGCACTTTTTACGCCAGGATAAACTTCACTTTTGAAAAATGAACTAAGTCTTTCCTTTACTGAAAAAGAACCATCAACAACTGTATCACAAAAATTGTGACCAATAATTTTTCCGTGAATTGAGCCATAATCTTTTGCTGGTGTAAAACCAATTTCTACTGTTTTATACATTAGGGCACACGTAGCAGCTGGTATAAGAATAGCGCCTAAATAAAACGTTGGTAAAACACAAAATGCAGCACTAACAACAAATGGAGAGACAACGTATGACGTTGCACATAAAGCAGCAACACATGTTGCTTGACCAGCATAATCGGCTGCTAAGGTGACGCTACTTTGCACACTTGTATACAACTCTGTTGATTTCACATATGCAGCATCAAATACTTCTGATGGCGCCTCAGAAGCACCACCCATGGAATTGAAAGGTGATGATGCATTCAATGTTGAAAAAGCGACAACCGCTAATAATATTTTTGTGAATTTATTCATTCTAAAAATCCTTCTAAAATTGATTGTTTGGTTTGTTCTTTTACTAATATAGGAACAGTGAACAAATTAGTCAACATCTTTTTTCAAAAAAATGAATTTTTATTATTTTTTATATTTGGTACGCCGTTTCAAGATATCAGAAACGATACCCGTCAAGGTTTTCATCTCCTGATGTGTATAGTGGTGTGATGTGAAAATATTTTTAATATTACGCCACATCATTGGCTTTTTAGTAGGAACACGCCAAAAATTATGCCTATCTAAAACCTGCTCTAGTTTATTAAAAAACACAGAACGCATAGCATTATCGGCTATATCCGTTTTTTCAACAACCTGATCAGAACATTGATCTGAAACTAATTTAAAATATTCATAAAAAACAACAACGGCGGCCTGTGCAATATTAAGGGATGAAAAATCAGGGTTAACAGGTATTTGTATCAACCCTTGGCACATCGTAATTTCATCATTTAAAAGCCCTGATCGTTCTGGGCCAAAAACAATAGCTTTTTTGCCATTAAATTTATAAAAAGCTTGTGCTGCTGTTGCAGGCGACTTAATCGGTTTGTGCATATCGCGAATACAGGCAGAGGTTGCATACGTCAGCTGACAATCAGCGATTGCTTCTTCTAAAGTGGCACATAAAACAACATTTTTTAGAACCTGCTCATTCCCAGCAGACATCGCAATTGCCTTTAAATCCTGGGGATCACACTTAGGTGTTACCAAACATAATTCTGTTATGTTAAAGTTTCCCATAGCGCGCGCAACCGCACCCAAATTTTCAGCCATTTGCGTTCTAACAAGTATAATTTTTAAAGAAGACAAAAGATAGTTAATCCTAATTATTGAGATTCTGACGTTGAAATATATTCTTTAAATTTCAAACCCTTTAATAACCAAAGCATACCAATATAAACAAATAATGAAAAACCTACTAAGGCTCCAATACCCAAAATTTTAATATAAAGCGGATTCGCTGCCAAAACATAGTCTTTCATATAGTCATACATAAAATAGAGTGCAGCAAACATCATAACTGATGACAGGATAATTTTACCAAAAAATAATATTAACCCTTTATCAAAAAGCATTTCATGGCGCCTTTTTAATATCAACATTAAAACAAACGTACTGACCCAAGAAGAAATTGACGTTGATAAAGCAATACCAACATGACGCCAATCTGTAAAACACATAAAGATAATATTGAGAATAATATTTAAGATCATCGACCCTAAAGCGACCAAAATTGGTGTTTTTGTATTGTGCCTTGCAAAAAAACTACTATTAAAAATTTTTGCGAGTATGTACGCAGGAAGGCCTGTTGCAAAGCCAATAACAGTACACGCAACAGCGCGGGTTGCGATGCTATCAAACTTGCCATGTTCAAACATAACGCGGACCAGATCTTCACTTAAAAAGAACAGCCCTATCATGGCGGGTAACGTTATAAGCAATGAAAATTCTATCGCACGATTTTGGCAATGTTGCGCTTCACTTGATTTATTTTGTCGCCACAATTTTGACAATAACGGCAACAGAACGGTTCCCATAGCCGTTCCTGTAATGCTAATTGGCAAATGATACAAACGATCAGCATAATACAAATATGCATTTGTGCCATCTGGCAAAAGTGTTGCTATATAAACATCCACTAATAAATTTAACTGCAAGACACCAGCCCCAAGGGCTGCTGGCACCATTCGACGGCCAAATTTGCGTACACTTGAGGTAAGTCGGGGGATACGTAAACTAGGTCTAATGTTATAGATATAGCAGGGAACGATAACCCACATTAATTGCACTAAACCAGACCCGGCAATGGCTAAAGCCACATCTTGCCCTTCTGCCAATTCATGTGGCGCTGATAACAGCATAATTAAAATAATAAAACAGTTACCACTAACTTGAGAAGACGCTGCTGCTGTAAATTTTTCAAAAGAATTTAGAACACCACTAAACAAAGCCGTTAATGAAATCAACAATATAAAAGGAAATGTAACCCGTGAAAACTTAATGGTTAATTGAATAAATTCAGGCGAATTATTCTGTAAAATAAAGGATAAGAAATTAGGCATAATAATTTCAAAGATGACAACAACAACAATTAACAAAAATGTCATAATTGATAAAACATCAGCTAAAAAATTGTTTGCTTTTTCTTTATCATCAACCAAAAGACCAGAAAATATGGGAATAAATGATGAATTAAAAGCACCCTCTGCAAAAATACGTCTTAAAAAACTAGGCACTTTAATAGCAATAACCAAAGCATCCATAACGATACTGGTTCCAATATAATTGGCCATCAAAATGTCACGCACAAACCCTGTCGCGCGACTAAAAATGGTATACAACGCCACACCAATGGCCGAGCGAATCATTTTCATTTTTTATTTCCTATCCCGAACTTAATGCGCGTTAAGAATTATCCCCGCAGCACGACACTTTTAAATCTTTCTTTTTAAATGGAATAGTCACCTTTCCCGCTTTTTCAAAGGTTAGCGTTAAATTTATTGACTGTGTATCAGGCAGTTTATCTGTCACATTCATCAACATAATATGGTCGGCACCCGGCTTTAAAATTTTATCCGACTGTGCGTCAATGATCATGGCATCAATTTTTCGCATACGTGCCACACCTTTATCATCGATCACATGCGTATGAAGCTCAACTTTAGGAATCATTGACCCAAAAAATGATGCGGATAAAAGCTTATCATCAGCTATTCCTGTATTTTTTATTGTTAAATAAGCAGCTGCATTTTCTGCCCCTTTATTGCTAATAAAATACGGTTCTGAAATTGTAATAGACCCAATGATTATAACATTATTGTTAGCACCACAACCGCCACAGCATTCAGCTTGAACGGCAAGGTTTGCACACAACGCAATCAGTATTAAAAATATCTTATTCATTATTTGTCCTATGATAACGTTTTTACGTATGCACGTGCTTTTTCTAAATCTGCTGGTGTATCAATTGCAATTGGGGCAGAATCAACAAACCCCATATGAATCGTCATACCAGCCTCTAGGGCACGCAATTGTTCTAAACTCTCACTTTTCTCTAAGTATGACGGAGAAAGCGATACAAATCTCTCCAACGCATCAAATGTATAACCGTATAAGCCCAAGTGATGATAATAGGTTTTAGAACCATAAGGAACCGGAGAGCGCGAAAAATATAATGCTTTCGCCAAATGATCATTAATAAAACTAAGAACCGGTTTTACAACAGATGCCGAACCTATTTCAGAGGGGTCCGTAATAGGCGCACAAAGCGATGTGATATCAGAATTTATCTGAAACACCTCAACAACTTTTTTAATAGCATTTGGATCTATAAACGGTAAGTCACCTTGAACATTAATAATTTTGTCATACTGTTTACTTAAAGATTTCACAGCAGCATATACGCGGTCCGTCCCCGATGGTAATGCAGGGTCCGTTAAAACCGCTATACCCCCTACCCCTTTTATAACATCTGCAATTTCATCACAACATGTTGCAACAATAACATCCCCAACAGCTGCTTTTGATGCATTTTCATACACCCACTGAATCATTGGTTTACCGCCAATCAAGGCAAGTGGCTTATTTGGTAGACGTGTCGCACCTAACCGTGACGGAATAACAACAACTGTTGACATAAAAAACTCCTAAAAATATTTACTTAATGATAACATGCAGAACATAACTCATTTAACTTATACCATTTTTCATAATGACAGTTACGAAAAATTATTCTTTGTACGTTTCTTTTACAAACTGTAAAAGAAGAAGACACAAAAGCATACCTATTGGAATAGAAAGTGATGCTATTTGATAGGCTGATTTATCATAAATACGAATACCCGTTTCAGATAATAGGCCTGTCCAGTTTTTATCCAAAACCCACCCAATTAATGGCTGGCAAATAATTGCAGATAACATAACAAGCATGTTGGTAAAACCAACGGTTGTACCACTTAAAGCGATCGACGTATTTTCTTTAGCAACAGTAAAGGTTAATACTTGCCCTGCAATTGAAGCACCACCTAGACAATATAAAACGGCAACAATATATAAAGGCAGCAATTGTGCGGCGTAGCAAATAATACTAAATATAATAAGGGCAGCCGTACAAGAAATAATCATAACCCTTACATGACTTTTTATTTTATTAGTAAGTGCAGCAAACAAAGGGCTTCCGATTGAAAAACCAAGGTATAATAACCCAGTAATTTGTGATGCCGTGGCATTATTAATATCACAAACACGCGTTAAGAAAGGAACAGACCATAATTCGCCAAAGCCCGTAATTGGAATATACATAAGCCCACCCACAAGACCAATATACCAAACCTGCCTATTTTTCATAACACGCCCTATACACGATAGCGTAGTCGTTGTTTCTTCTTCTTTTACAAGCTTACCATCTGGCTTATTTTTAATAAAAAGAAAGCACATGAGGGTAGCAAATAAACCAATAATAAACAAAGTTAAATAAAGGGTTCGCCATCCATAATTTGAAACAACTGGTGACATAATCGCTTGCGACGCACCACCAAGTTTACCTAACATAACAGTAAACCCTGTGACAATGGCAAACTGACTAACAGGAAACCACGCCGCCGTTAATTTTAACGTACTAATAAAAGCACATGCGGAACCCATTCCCATAATAAAACGCGCCGCTTTTGCAACCGCTAAAGAATCTGTTGAATAAAATAGCCCTGCACCAAGAGCACACAAAAAACATGAACTCGTAATAATGGCACGCGGTCCAATTTTATCAACAATAATGCCGCAGGGTAATTGCAACACATTATAAGAATAGTAGTAAAAGGAAGACAAAAGACCAAGCGACGTTGAGGAAACATAAAACGTTTCCATCAGTTCTTGAGTCATAACACCGGGTGAAACACGCAATAACATTTCATAAAAATAAAAAAAGGCAGCTGTTGCCCAAATGACCCACGCTAAAGACGTTTTTTTTGTCATTTATCCTCTAAATTCATAAAACTATCTTATTATTTATAAACTATAGAGGTGAATAATGCAATTTTATCAAATTTAAAAGGCATTTCACTATCGTTTTTACTGTGTGTTTAAATCACTTTATTTAAATTATAAGCAGATGCCACATTAAAAATTTACATATTTTTGAATTAATAAATTATTAATACTTTTTTATCATACTAAGCTTAAGCACCTTAGCACGAGTCATCATATGAAAAAAGTATTTTCTATTAGCATTACCGCCATTAAAATACTGTTTTTTATATCAACGCTTAACGACACGATGCATGCAGAATCAATAATCCACAAGCAAATAGAAAAATTGGAACACCATAAAAAAATTCTAAGCGCCAAACTAGATGCAGACAAAAATCAAGAACCTATTTCTTGTAAAATTAGGCGCCCTAAAAAGAACGCTGCAGATAGTCTTGTGCCTAAAATAAGAGAACGTCTCATTTTAAGAGGGTATTTAGATTACCAAACCCATACGGGCAATGTGAATAATAACATTCTAATCAATGCCCTTAAAACATTTCAAAAAGCAAATTTTTTAGAACAAACAGGCGAATTCAATACAAAAACATGTGAAGCCTTAAATGAACCTATTCTTGAGGATTTAAAACTGATTGAAATTAACCTAGATCGCTTAAATGCCGTAAAAGAAGATGTTCAAAAAACAAAAAAACTTATCCTTGTAAACGTTGCACAATATCACTTATTTGCCTTAAAGCAAGGCAATGTAGAGCTTGAAATGGATATTATTATTGGGAAGAAAGAACGCAAAACGATTATTGGAAAGGATTATCTTCACACTGTTGTTGTTAATCCAACGTGGACAATTCCAAAACAAATTTTATTAGAAGACAAATTAAAAGTTTTTACACAAGACCCAGGTTATTTAGAACGTAAAAATTATGTCATTTTCGATGAAGATCGCAATCAACTCTCCCCTGATCAAATTGATTGGAATGATGTAGAAAATAATCCACTATCCTATCGGTTCAGACAGAATGCTGGTGAGAATAATGTATTGGGTGGCTTTAAATTTTTACTAGAGAATAAACAAGCCATTTATATGCATGATACAAATACAAAAGATCTATTTGAAAAAACGGTAAGAACCTTTTCATCAGGCTGCATACGATTAAAAAACCCTGAAATCATGGCTGAATGGCTATTAAAAGATTATGGCGATATTGAATGCCCTGCAAATACAGAAGACGGTAGCAGTAAGTATCCACTTGTTTGTGTCAAAGAAATAATTGGTGATTATCAAGAACAAAAACGTCAAAAATTCCTAAAGTTAACAGAAAAAATTCCTGTCATTTTAGGATACTTCACCTATTGGATTGATGACGATGGACTCGCTTATAAAAGTAACGACCCTTACAAAAGAGACGATGCATTATTACAGCTTTCTTTATCTCAACTGATAGAGGATGACGTGTCATAAAACAAACATAACAAACATAACAAACACAGGGAGTGACTATGAAACAGACATTAAAAACACTTGGCATATTTTTATGTACACTATATACAGTATGTGCAACACAATCAGGTGAAGCGGAAATAAAAACACCAACTGCGCCAATGACAAGTAAACTGCCCCAATTTCCCAACATCGAAGATGAAAATTTATTGCCAGCCGCACCGAAGAGTAGTCCAATAGAATTATCACTTTCTATTCCTTTAGCCTCAAGTAATCACAAAAATGCAATTATCGAATTTATCACCGGGTTTAGTACAGTTTGGAGTACAATAAGTACTGAACATGCTCAAAATGTCCACAATTTTGACTCCTTCATGGAAGCAAACATACCAACACGCCTTCTGAAGACACTACAAGAATTAAATATAGGTGACAATACACTGACAAAAGAACAAATTATTGCAATGTTAAAAGACAAAACGCCTGATGAATTAAGATATGAGGATAAAAGAGTTTCAAAAGCGACCGTACATAAATATATAGATCTATGTGTAACACAGGCTTTTACCAATCCGCAAACGCAAGAATTATTTTCAAGATATATAATGGTCTTAACGGATATGAATGATCAAGATTACAACAACACTTTGTTAAATTCTATTACAGAAAACTATGAAACAAAGGGCGGCTGCTGGGCAGGCGTGCGCAATAGGTGTGCTATTTCATTTGCCTATATTATAGCCCATAAAATAGGTGCCCTATAAAAAGAACACATAATACCTTAAAACATATCCTTCGGATCAAATCTGAATGTAATCACTTTCCATTTATCATAGGATGATGCAGGTATAGGAAGAGGATTACATTCATCATCAAGCAAACTGCGCTGTGCGGTTTCTGCTGAAACCCTATAGTATGGATCACTTTTCATGCGTGCTTTATCAACAACTTGTGCTGATTGTACAAATCCATCTTTTGATAAGTGAATTTCTACATCCACAACATGGTGCTTTGCACCCATTGCACCGGAGTGCACATTCCAGCATCGTGAAATATGTGCCCGTAAAATAGATATTTCAGACGCTGTAAACAATTCAGCCGTTTCCGGTGCGCCTGCATGCGATGTTTTTGAGTCTTTTGCCTTATCATCCATTAAATCATCAAGCATATCGTCTAAACTAGATTTCTTACCTTTTTGACTTTTATCATGTTTAGCATCAAGATTCATTTGTGCACGTTGTTTAGACGCATTTTTTTTCTTCTTAATTTCCTCTTTCTTTTTTTCAACCTTCTGTTTTTCTTTTGTTGGTTTTTTTAAATTAACGCTGTCTTTTTCCTCTTTAGGTTTAGGCGTTTTTTCAGTAGGTTGATCAACTTTTTCACGAGACTTTTGACGATCGCTTTCT
The DNA here is from genome assembly GCA_003542655.1 of Holosporales bacterium. Lineage (GTDB taxonomy): Bacteria > Pseudomonadota > Alphaproteobacteria > Paracaedibacterales > UBA11393 > UBA11393. Next base: position 2,802 of record DPKF01000114.1, on the reverse strand, counting down.
AGAGTCGCTGTATCCGTTTTTTCTTTTTTTTCAACCGGTTCTTTTATTTCTTTCTGTGGCGTCTTTTTTTGCTTTTGCTCACCTTCAGGAACTTCCAATTTAATAGGTGCTGCTGTTTTGGGCCCAAGTTGCGCAAAATCCACAACGAGTGTATTTTCTTCTACAATAGGATTCTGATATGATACATCCAACCCAAAAAACATAAATAAAAGAATAATAATATGCAGAAGAAGCGATAAAAGAAAGGGAAGTTGCATAAAAAACTGTTCCTTTTATCCTGTAACAGTCTGTTTGTTCAGGGGTTTTTCAATAACATTTCGCTTACTCTCAGTCGGCATTTCTGCAATAAGTGAAACCTTTTGAAACCCTGCTTGAGATATAACACCCATCGTTTCCATAATACGACCGTAAGATATAGACTCATCTCCACGAACATAAATTTTTGCCTCTTTATTTTTATGCATTAAAAGACGCAATTTTTTAATAAGGCTCTGTTCATCTAACAATGTTTCTTGTAAATAAATTTCACCTTTAGCGTTAATGGTAACAACTAATGGCTCGGTTTGATCGTTCATTTGCGAAGCATTTGTTTTTGGTAAATTTACAGCCACCCCCACAGTTAACATTGGTGCCGTCACCATAAAAATAACCAGTAAAACCAACATAACGTCCACAAGTGGGGTCACATTAATTTGGCTATTAGGAACAAATTTTCTGCGTGAACGCGTCTTAAGTGGTGTTAACATTTCAACCATTTACGCACTTTCCTCTACTTGACGTGACACTATTGATCCAAATTCATTACAAAACGTATCTAATTTACTCGCAAAACGGCTTAAATCATAAGATATTTTATTAAATGCTATGGCTGCAGGAATAGCAGCGATCAAGCCAATAGCTGTTGCAAAAAGTGCTTCTGCAATACCAGGTGCCACCACTGCAAGGTTTGTGTTTTGCTGTGCTGCAATGTTTTCAAAACTGTTCATAATACCAATAACTGTCCCAAACAAACCAACAATCACACCATTAGAACCAAGGGAGGCTAAAAAATTCATATTTTTTTCAAGCAAATCCATTTCTTTATTCACAGTTAACTGCATAATGCGATCAATTCTTTGTGTAACGGTTCCAAGAATTGCCCCTTTTGCCATAGAACGGCGCCATTCACGCATTGCAGCACAAAATACTGCGCTCATCGGGTCTTGTGGGTTATTTTGAATGCGATCAAACAAATCATCAAGGGAGCCACCAGACCAGAATGATTCTTCAAACAAATTACCAGCCTTATTTATTTGATGCACGCGCAAAACTTTAGAAATAATAATGGCCCAAGACCAGACTGATGCAACGATCAGCCCCAACATCACAATTTTTACCAATGGTTCTGCTTGTAAAAATAGATCAAACATTGATAAATTTCCAGCAACTTGCGCTGCGACCTCTCCAGAAACAGAAATATTTCCTAGTTGATCGGCGACAGGTTGTATAGGGCTTGGCATATTTTGCTCCAAAAAATAATTTTATAATTACTCTATATATTAAAGAAACGTACTTATTAATACAATAGAGGACGTTCTTAGTATTTAAACTGATTTTCTAAGAAAAAAGTTGTGAATTATTCTGTTAACAGATGAAGATTTTTGATACAATATGAATAACTAATTATATTTTTTGGAGCAAAATCATTTCATCTAGTGTGAACGATAGTCAAGATAACAAATTTCAACGTGGGAAAAAAGCTGATGCTGGGCCACGTTTAAACAGCGAAATCACAAGTGAATCTGTTCGACTTATAGATACCGACGGCGCAATGTCTGGTGTTGTAAGCATTTCAGATGCATTAAAGATGGCAGAAACTGCAGGGTTAGACCTTGTTGAAGTCTCACCAAATGCGTCACCGCCTGTTTGTAAAATTATTGACTATGGAAAATATAAATACGAACAACAAAAGAAAAAAAATATTGCAAAGAAAAACCAAAAAACAACAGAAATTAAAGAAGTTCAGATGCGGCCAATGATTGACAAGCATGACTTGGAAATTAAGTGCAAAGCGATACAACGCTTTATTGAAGCTGGTAATAAAGTTAAAATTTTAATGCGCTTTCGTGGAAGAGAACTCTCTCACCAAGAAATTGGTATAAGTGTTTTACATGGCGTTAGAGAGCAATTTAAAGACATCGTTCGTGTTGAAGTTGAACCAAAGCTTGAAGGCCGACAAATGCTCATGGTCTTTGCACCAACAAAATAAAAAGGAATACTATAATGACAACTATTTTACTTGTAATACATGTGATCATCACATTGCTTCTTATTGGAACTATTTTACTTCAAAAAAGTGAAGGTGGCGGCCTTGGAAGCAGTGGTGGTGGTGCTGGAAATAATGCTTTTTCAGCACGCGGAGCGGCTAACTTTTTAACACATACAACAGCCGTTTTAGCTACTATATTTTTTCTTATGTGCATGGTGCTAAAGTGGAATTCAAACCAACGTGTTGCACAAGACAATGCAATTATTACGGCTGAAAATTCACAATAATAAAAGATTATTGCTCTAAGTAACACAAAAACACGGAAAGAATGCTTTTCGTTTTTTTTTAATTTCCATTTCAAAAAAAGCCTTTTAAAACAATATCCGTACAATAAAGATCGGCCATGTTCGGGATTAGAGCTTTGACTAGATAACTGATTGCTTGAGAGAAGGCGTTTGGGTTTTCTGGGATCTTCAAAAAGTGCCAATCCAATTATTTTTATATACGGTTAACTTTTTTTTAAATATTTTGCGGCACTATTAATTATAGAGGGC
>DPKF01000192.1 GCA_003542655.1 Holosporales bacterium | reverse complement strand
CCATAAATATTGTTTTTTTGCATACATTTCAATAAGGTCTATTTGTTCTGTGTCGCGCCCTGATAAACGCATATACGTTAATGTTTCTTCATCGATGGGAAAAAACCCACACGTTGCGCCATATTCTGGTGCCATATTTGCAATTGTTGCGCGGTCTGCAAGCGGTAAATTATTTAACCCACTGCCAAAAAATTCAACAAATTTTCCAACCACACCTTTTGTGCGCAGTAGATTGGTAATCGTTAAAACTAAATCAGTTGCTGTGACCCCTTCTTGAAGGGTGCCAGTTAAACGCATGCCAACCACTTCTGGTATAAGCATAGAGATAGGTTGACCAAGCATTGCAGATTCAGCTTCGATGCCGCCCACACCCCACCCAAGAATAGATAGTCCATTAATCATGGTTGTATGACTGTCTGTCCCAACTAATGTATCAGGATAAGCAATAGTCTTGCCGTTAAGATCATTCGTCCAAATGACTTTACCTAAATACTCTAAATTGACTTGATGGCAAATTCCCGTTCCTGGCGGGACAACTCTAAAATTTTTAAAAGCTTTTTGGCCCCATTTTAAAAATTCATAGCGTTCTTTGTTGCGTTCATATTCCAGAGAAACATTTTGTTTAAATGCCTCTTCCGATCCAAATTTGTCAACCATTACTGAATGATCAACAACTAAATCAACAGGAATATGTGGGTTTACCGTATCAGGATTTTTACCCCCTTTAACACAAGCATCACGCATGGCGGCAAGGTCTACAACCGCAGGCACACCTGTAAAATCTTGGCATAAAACACGTGCTGGTTTGAAATCAATTTCAAAGGTTTCGAAGTCGCTTTCGTAGAATCTTAATATTTTTTGAATAGCCGCACTCGATGTTTTTGTTTGTTGTCGCAGTAAGTTCTCAATTAATATTTTAATAGAGAAAGGTAGTTTTTTGATCACTTCGTGTGCATTTAATGTTTCAAGTGAAAAATAATGGTATGTTTTATTGTGAACTAAAAGTTTTCTCATCGTATTTTTTACTATAGGTAGATAAGTTAAGCCTAGCGGTGTTATTCGCTTTATTCAAGATTAAGTTCCATAAAAAAAGCCCATCATATTGTTTTTGCGATCGCATTAACCATTTTTTAAATAATGTGCGATATATTAAAAGTATGGCATTTGTGATTGCAACGTGGCAGGCGTTTTTATGCACCAAGTCATGGATGATGTCTGCCTTAAACGATGTGGTGGCACCTATGCTAACCAAAAGACCTAAAAGGAGTCTGCAAAATAGATTGTAACGAAAGCCTATCTTGTTTTGAAACGTCATGATGAGGTTTTTAGTCCTTTGTGGTGTTGGATTCTAGGGCCGCGATTTCTTCTTCAGATTTAAGCAATTTTTTTAAATTGTTTATTCTATCAATCATACAATCCACCAAGTTGTTTTGTAACCAACTCTTTCGGCACAAGGGGATAGTCTACCATCACGTCTAATCCTTTAAAGCGTGCAAGATTAATAACTGCAAGTGGCCAAAAGGCAATCACCTCATCATCAGTACCACCAAAAATGCCTTGGGGGGTGCTTAACCGTTTGTGACCCTTGATCATGGTAGCGAATCCAGAAAGGAACTTTTCCTTATCGTGATCGTAAATTGCTTGAAAGCAAAGCGCATAGCCCACATAGGATTTTAATCTTTTAGCAAATATTATTTCCATATCGTCTAAATCTGCACGTGTACCATCTTGGCCCAAAATAAAAAGGCGAAAAGCTTTATGAAGGTATTTTGCAAGTGGGTCCATTTTTTTAGTATCTCGTTTTGATGTGTAGGTCATAACATCTTTAATCATATCAATATCTAAACTGCAAATAACTGTTGGAATCATCCTGCAAGACGCATCTTCTGCAAAACCATAATCAAGTCCACTTTCTTCATATTTTTGAAGCGTTTTAATAAAATAGGCAGATGCTTTTTTCATATGATCAATGAAACCCTGAACATCGTGATCAAGAACATAGGAACATACGGCGAAAAGACGGTGATGAGTCATATACCAGTACCATTCTCGAGCATCATCTTCTCCAAATTTTTGTTTTTTTTCTTTGTGTCTTATCAGAAATTCTTCTCGGAGTTCAGGTAGGCGTTCTTTTATATCTCCCATATTATTCTCCTAATTGTGGGGCATGGGGCAAATCAACTTTTGTCCATGAATTGTGTCCCTTCGCATCAATTACATTCACACGTCGCCTAATTAAAGACAGGTTGTCTTCTAATAATTTTCCCGCTGCCTTCAATGCCGGATTATCTATTTTTTGCATAGCGTCTATCTTATCTAAAACCCATTGTTGATCCATTTGCTTTCCACCACCTGAAAGTTCAGCCATCCGTGCCTCTCCTGATGTTGCATATTTTGATTCTACAATAATAATGTCAGCGGGTACACCAGGTTTTTCCCATTTCACGTAAACACCATCAAAACCTTTGTTACCTGGTAGTTTAGATTCAAGTTTTACATAACCGGCACGAAGCATCGTTGCTTCACCGACGGCCTCTTTTTGAGCGTCATAGAACTTTTTTTGTTTTTTATAATGCTTCAAAGCCTCTGCTCTGCCATCTTGGGTCGTGTTTGTACAAACCTCAATCCTGCCTAAAACACGCTTGCGATCACAGTTTAAATCTTCCAAACAATGATGTAAGTTTTTGATTGTGTTAAAGGTTTTAGAGCG